>CAYPKL010000273.1:0-3715 GCA_964411285.1 uncultured Rikenellaceae bacterium | reverse complement strand
GTAGCATTAACGCTTATGGGATTATCTGCTTTCCCTTCCGGACACAGGCTTTATGCCGGGTTTCTCGGAATGCATGGCAACTATGCAGCAAATACGCTTACAAATGAAGCGGACCTTATCATTGCGATTGGGATGCGCTTTGATGACCGTGTGACAGGCAATCTTAAAAAATATGCCAGACAGGCAAGGATAATTCATATAGAAATTGATGAAGCGGAAATAAATAAAAATGTTATTGTAGATGTCGAAATCAATAACGATGCAAAGGAAGTTCTGAAATCTCTTACACCTCTAGTCAGAGAAAAAACATATGAAAACTGGATCAGAGAGTTCAGAATCTGCGATAAGGTTGAATATGAAAAAGTCATCAGGGAAGAGACTAAGCCGCAAAAAGGTAATCTTAGAATGGGTGAAATTGTGAATGAAGTATCGGAGCTTACAAAAGGAAATGCAATAATTGTAACTGATGTTGGTCAGAACCAGATGTCTGTTGCACGGTATTACAAATTCACAGAGCCTAATTCCCTCGTTACATCAGGTGGTATGGGAACAATGGGATTCGGTCTTCCTGCTGCAGTAGGCGCTAAAATCGGCAGACCGGATAAACAGGTGATCGCTTTCATAGGTGATGGCGGTTTCCAGATGACAATACAGGAACTGGGAACTATCATGCATTTTAAAATTCCGGTAAAAATCATTATACTGAATAACAATTTCCTGGGAATGGTACGGCAATGGCAGGAAATGTTCTTTAACAAAAGGTATGCATCAACCGAAATGTTAAATCCTGACTTTATAACAATTGCAAAAGGATACAGTATACCCGGGAAAAGAGTCACAAAGAGAGAAGATCTTAAAAAATCATTAGTTGAAATGCTTGAAAGCGATGGCCCTTACATTCTCGACATTGCAATAGACGCGGAGGGAAATGTCCTTCCGATGGTTGAACCGGGCGCCTCAGTATCGGAGGTTACATTAACATATAAAAAGCATAATATTTAATAGTAAACACCCCCAGCTCCCAAAACGAGAAATTAATCTGAAAAATTGATTTGACCTCCCATCAGGTTGAATGAGGGGACCGAACAAAAAGAGAAAAGAAAAAAAATGAAACAGGAATATACAATATCACTATTTACAGAGGATCATATCGGTATAATGAGCCAGATTACAATTATACTCACCCGGAGACAGATAAACATTGAAAGCATAACTGCCTCCGAATCAGCTGTAAAAGGAGTTCAGATGCTTACTATTGTGGTTAAAACAACCGCTGAAATGGTGCAGAAAGTTGCCAGACAGATACAAAAGCTTGTTGATGTGTTAAAAGTTTTTGTCCATACTTCTGAAGATATAATTTACCAGGAGCTGGCTCTTTATAAGGTTGCAACTAAGGGACTAATGTCAGGAAATATTATTGAAAACATTGTTCGTTCGAATCAGGCGCGGATCCTGGAAGTCTCCCCGGAGTTCATAGTGATTGAAAAAACCGGACACAAATCAGAAATAAACGAACTTCTTCACCAGCTTGAACCAAGTGGTGTGCTTCAGTTTGTAAGGTCAGGAAGAGTTGCCATTACTAAACAGGTAAAGGAACTCAATGCTTACCTGCTGGAAATGGACAATGCAAACCAGAACAGACCAGAAGAAACTTAAAAAGAAAAATGCAAAAGCAGAAATGATATTAAAAGTTAAAACCAAATACTAATATTAAAATTAAAACCATGGCAAAAATTGATTTTGGCGGAGTTATCGAGGATGTTGTAACCAGAGAAGAGTTTACCCTTGCAAATGCACGTGATGTACTTAATAATGAGATTATTGCAGTAATAGGTTATGGGGTTCAGGGTCCTGCACAAGCCCTGAATATGAAAGAAAACGGCATCAATGTAATTATCGGCCAGGCCCCTGAATTCAAGGCAGACTGGGACAAAGCAGTTGCTGATGGTTTTATACCCGGTAAAACATTATTTAATGTTGAAGAGGCTGCCACCAGGGGAACAATAATACAATATCTGGTATCTGATGCTGCTCAGAGAATCCTATGGCCGAAAATCAAACCCTGCCTGAAAGAGGGTGATGCACTCTATTTTTCACATGGATTTTCAATTACCTATAAAGAGCATACAGGAGTTATACCCCCCTCAAACATTGACGTAATTCTCTGTGCACCAAAAGGTTCTGGAACCAGCGTAAGAAGAAATTTTCTTGCAGGCACCGGCATTAACTCAAGTTATTCAGTATTTCAGGATTTCACAGGGAATGCAACAAAACGTGTCCTGGCTCTTGGTATAGCAATAGGTTCCGGTTATCTGTTCCCCACAACTTTTGAACAGGAGGTTTACAGTGACCTGACAGGTGAAAGAGGAGTGCTTATGGGTGCCCTGGCAGGTATTATGGATGCCCAGTACCAGGTACTCCGGGAAAACGGACACTCCCCATCAGAAGCGTTTAACGAAACGGTTGAAGAACTGACACAAAGTCTTATAAGGCTGGTAGATGAGAAAGGAATGGATTGGATGTATGCTAACTGCAGCGCAACTGCCCAGCGGGGAGCACTTGACTGGCGGCCTAAGTTTAAGGCTGCTGTTCAGCCGGTCTTCGATGAGCTATACAGGAAAGTAAAATCCGGAGAAGAATGTGTAAGGGTGCTTCAATCTACAGGCGGAACAAATTATAAACAGTTACTGGATGCTGAATTAAAAGAACTTGGAAATTCAGAGTTGTGGAGAGCCGGAGCTGCTGTAAGAAAGCTTAGACCCGGAAATAAGTAAAGGAAAAAGGAAAAAGGAAAAAGGAGAAAGGTAAGAGGAGAAAGGTAAGAGGTAAGAGGTAAGAGGTAAAAGGAAGAAGGTAAAAAATCACAATTTAAAAGAAAGCTATAATGGAAGAAAAGGTCATTATTTTCGACACCACACTCAGGGATGGCGAGCAAGTGCCAGGCTGTCAGTTAAATACAATTGAGAAGATTCAGGTAGCTCAGGCACTTGAAGCTTTGGGTGTTGATGTGATTGAAGCAGGGTTTCCAATCTCAAGCCCCGGCGATTTCACATCAGTCGTGGAAATATCGAAGGCTATTTCAAATCCTGTGATCTGCGCTCTTACCAGAGCTGTTAAAAAGGATATTGAGGTAGCTGCTGAAGCACTCCAGTATGCAAAAAAGAAGAGGATACATACGGGAATAGGAGTTTCGCCTTTTCATATCCAATATAAGATCAAGACGACTCCGGAAGAAATTGTTAAGAGAGCTTCAGATGCTGTAAAATATGCCAAGAAATTCGTTGATGACGTTGAGTTTTATGCAGAAGATGCAGGCAGAAGTGAAAATGAATATCTGGCAAGGGTAATTGAGGCTGTTATAAAAGCGGGGGCTACTGTTGTAAACATACCTGATACTACCGGCTATTGCCTCCCTGAAGAGTATGGGGAAAAGATCAGAGTCCTTAAAGAAAATGTCTCAAATATCCACAGGGCAACCATTTCAACACATTGCCACAATGATCTTGGAATGGCAACAGCTAACACAATGATGGGGATAATAAACGGAGCAAGACAGGTTGAGGTGACAATAAACGGAATAGGTGAGAGAGCCGGGAACACATCTCTTGAGGAGATTGCAATGATAATTAAAAGTCACCATAACCTTAATTTAAGAACCGATATTAACACCAAACTGATCTTTACTACCAGCCGGCTTGTATCGACCCTGATGAGC
>CAYPKL010000272.1:0-4710 GCA_964411285.1 uncultured Rikenellaceae bacterium | reverse complement strand
AGAAAAGCATCCGTTTCCTGTAACCGAATTCCGCAAATTCAATCCTCTTCAGAAGTTCACTTATATTCTTGCAATGTATCTGGCCATGCCATTATTGATAATATCCGGTCTGGGTTTGCTTTTCCCGGAAATAACCATCAGGAGATTTCTGGGAATAAGCGGTCTTATTTATACTGATCTTTTGCACATTTCGATGGGATTCCTCCTTTCAATTTTCATGATTGTTCATATCTATACATGCACTCTCGGAAAGAAGCCCGGATCCCTTTTCAAAGGAATGATTTCCGGTTATCATGAATCGGATGATCATTAAGATAATTCAAAACCATTTTATAGATTTGCACGATATTTGTATTAATCATAAAAATTATAAATAGATCTGTTATGAAAAATTTTAAAAAAATCTTTACAACTTCATTTATCACTATTGCAGGATTTTCTCTTCTTTCATTTAATTTTTCTGCCCAGCAGGAGCCAAAGCCATGGGAGGTTCCGGCAGAATTTAAAACTATGGCCAACCCGGTTGCAAAAGGCGAAGAAAGCACTAAAGCCGGTCAGACCCTTTATGTTAAATATTGTGCGTCATGCCATGGAAAAACAGGTCTTGGGGATGGTGTCAAATCCAGAATGCTGAAGGATTTTCCAGGTGATTTCTCAGGAAATTACTACCAGGCTCAGACTGATGGCGAGCATTTTTATAAAACAAAATTTGGCAGAAACGATATGCCAAAATACGAAGGCAAACTGAGTGATGAAAATATCTGGCACATGGTTAACTACATGCGGACATTCAAGAAATAAGCTTCGGCATCTCATAAAACAAAGGGACGTAAACCAGACGTCCCTTTTTTTATGTCTTACAATCAGCCGTCGTAAGTGCTTCGTGGTTATATCCTTCTAATACAGATATTTATGGCATTCAGAACAGTTAGACTCTTTCCAGACAGTTCCGATATCCACAGGATGGTGAAACTCAAGGCTATCCTTTATATCAGTATACCGGACCATCTCCTGGCTGCCCTGACCAATTATGGTATGACAAAGATCACAATCTCTTGTGATTTTTCTTCCATCTTCGGAAACGAAAGCATCATTATGGCACCTGAAACAACCTTCTGATTCAAGATGTCCGATATGATCGGGATAAATATCATAAGTTACTTTCATACCCGGGAAAGAATTCTGACTGTAGGCTTTCTGCAGGTTGACTATAGATTCGTCAATTTTAGCATGGTTTTTTTCGAAAAAATCGCTGAAATCTGATTTATAAAAATTAATGATTCCTTCCCGGATCTGCATAAATGCCGTGTCCTTACTTGTATAACTGTTTTTGAGAATTCCCATTGCAGTTTTCTTAATGAAAGGGATCTCTTTCGATACTTCATTTTTCAGCATGGCTTTATCGAAATAGACCGACGGAGATCTGTAATTATGTGAGGGTCTGTTGTGGCAATCTATACAATCCATTGTCCTTGCAGTAGTTGCAGCTATGGTACTATCAGAAATTTCAGTATCTGGATTTTTATAAACTACAACTTCTCCTGATGTCTTGTTTGTATATTTCACATAATTTATTACCTCACGCTTGTCATTTTCTGAGATGTATTCAATATTAATGTCAGGATTTATATGCCAGTGTATTCCCTCAATAAAACCAAGATCCACATATTCAGATCCTGTTTTCATCTGCAGTATGATATCCCACCCGGAGTTGATGGAATGTGCCAGATAATACTTATTGGACTGAAGTTTTCTGTCATAAAATTTTTGAGGCCAGTGGCACTTTTCGCATGTCTCTCTTGCGGGGCGCAAATCATGGAGAGGTGTTTCAATAGGCGACTTATATGTTTTGGTAATTACTGCATACACCTGGTGCAATCCGGAGAGCTTTGATTTGACGTACCATGAAGCACCGGATCCTACATGACATTCAACGCAGGCAACATTTGCATGAGCCGAGTTCTGGTATGCCGTATGTTCCGGTTCCATAACCCTATGACAGAGAGTGCCGCAGAATTCCACGGATTCTGTCAGGTGATATGCTTCGAAACTTCCATAAGTGGAAAGAAAAAGAAGAATCACTGTTATGATGGTGAAAATTATAAATGCTTTTCTGTGGCCTGAATTATTCAAATCAATGTATGGCAATCGTCTTTTTCCATTTTGAACCGAACCCATTTCTTTTCTTCTTGAAATAAGCATACCTGCCGGTATCATCAGGAGTCCAAATAATAAAAATCCGGGTAAAATAATGTAAATGAATAATCCCAGATATGTACCGGATTTACTGAAAATGGTTGAAATAAGAAACAATACAATGATCAGCAACAAATTTACTGACGCAATCAGCAAACCAATAATTGTAATCCAGTTCCTGCCTGCAGATTTAAGCTTCATATAAAAAAGAAATTTTATTGAACTAACTTTTCGGTGGTTGCTCCCCGCAACGGAGAGATTGAGAGTATGTTGGAATTTAATTCTTTTTGAAAGTCCTCATATAGTTTACAATATTCCAGATATCATCATCAGATAATTTCCCTTCAAATTTTGGCATTTCGCCCCTTCCGGCTTTGGTTTTATAAAAATGCTCACCATCCGTTTGATTCTGATAAAATGTCCCTGAAAAGTCACCAGGGAAATCTTTCAGCATTCTTGCCTTAACACCGTCACCAAGTCCGGTTTTGCCATGGCATGAAGCGCAGTTCTTATTATAAAGAGCCATCCCCGTTTTATTGCTTAGGTCTCCTTTGGCAATTGGATTATTCATAGCCTTAAAATTCGCAGGTACCTCCCATGGCTTTGGCGTTGCCTGTGCTGACACAGTGAGGTTAATAAACGAAATGCCCATAAGAGCTACTAATGAACTTAAAAATAGCTTTTTAAGAGTTTTCATAAAATTTTTTATTTTTAGTAATATAATAAATATCCGGATATCATGCAATTTTTTAACAATTTTTATTATTCATCCGACCATTAAATCAAGTCCTAAATCCATGGAAAAACAATTTTTTATATGATAGTAATTACATAAGTGTATCAAATAAAAAAGAGAGTCATTTTTGACTCTCTCTTTTATTATATGTATGTATGAATTTCTAAATCGCAGCTATTGTATTCTCAAGAAGCTTCTTGATGTATGGATAGTTATGAACTCCTTTGCTGCCATCTCTCACAACAAGCTGATAATTCAGTACAGCACCAAACTGAGCATTGGTCAGTGCCGGAAATGCAGGAGTACCATTGGCAGGATTCTTCCAGTAACCTGTTGAATTTGAACCTGCATCATAAATATCAAAATAGCCGTGGTACTGATTGTCCGCAGGATCTTTCTGAAGAATATCATGTCCGGCACCTACAGCATTAATCTTGGTTGCAAGCTGGTCCAGCAGATCGGTAATATCAGTCTGTGCGGAAGTCAAAGTCGCATTAGTTGCGCTCATTGATGAATGGCAACCTGATACATTGCATCCGTTAAAATTTCCTGCTACGACAAATGAATGCCCTCCGGAAAATCCCGATGGTGTTGCCATATGGCAGGAAGCACATGAGGCTCCGGTTGTATGGGTGGAATTTGCATAACCGGTTCCAAACTCAATACCTCCGGTACCTGAAGCCATAGCACCTTGAGCCCCGTAATGCACCCCGGTTCTGTAAGAAATTGATGATAGTGTATAATTTGCAGTTGGTGCTGAAACAAGTTTTGAGTAATCGATAAGAGCACCTGAAGAGGCTGTTATAGGTCTTGGCTGATGGCACTTTGCACACAGATTGCCTTCTGTTTTTGCAAAATTGATTGTTTTTGAGGCTCCCCACATGGTCATAGGCACTGCAGCAGTTGTTGTAAGTGGTATAAACTCAGTTGAAGTATAATTGGTGTGCAGTGAGCTATGACAGGTAAAACAGCTTATTTCACCGGGAAATGACAACGCTGAAGCGCTTGCCGTATAGTTGTTAATAAATTTGGTGGCATCTGTCGGATTGACAACAATAGTTGCCGGTGTGCTCTTTTTTACAACATCCAGGAAGCCCTGGTTGGAATGGCATGGTGCACAATTGTTCCGGGTCCCCTCCTCAAAAGCCTCTCCAAGGTAATGAAGGGAATACTTGAATTCATTTGACTTTGCATCTACGGTTGTACTGTTGTGACATAGCTTGCAGGTTTCATTGGCATCTGTTCCGTCATTCCCGTCAGTACCATCATCTCCGTCAGCACCGGCAGGACCCATGGGGCCTTCACATGCCGAAAACAAAAACGCTGCGGCAAAGAGAATAATGAATGGTTTTATCAGGTTTTTCATGATATCTGGTATTAGGTTAATATTCATTTTGCAATATAGCAATAAGGTATTATTATGCAAATGAGATAAAGAGTGTTATTTGCAATATTATTAGTTGATAAATACTTATATTAAAGATGATAAATAGCAATAGAATAAGTGATATATATCATTTAGAGGAATAATATATATCAATTAAAGGAATAATATAAATCAATAAAAAGAATAATAAATGTATATTGTTAAATTTGCATTCATCTTTGGATCCTATTTTTAATTTAATTTTCGATTTTAATGTCAGATAAAGAAACTTCAGAAATCAGAAAAACCACTCTTTTAAAGTGGAAGAATTTCCAGCACCTTTCAAAAACGGAAATGCAGCTGGTAAGCGACAACATGTATGAAGCCAGTTTCAATGCGGGTGAAATAATAA
>CAYPKL010000271.1:0-6923 GCA_964411285.1 uncultured Rikenellaceae bacterium | reverse complement strand
CTGTGTCGAAGTTATTTTGTTACCGTAGTAATCATTCTCAACGTAATTGTTGTAGGCAGAAAGACCTGAAAGAAATGAACTCCAATAACCCTGAATTTCACCCAGTTCAGTAAACTGAGGCAGCTCCTTTTGTACAATCTTGCCTGGATTCATGAGAGTATCCACAATCTGCTTAAGTCTGTTTATTTCATCAATTGAAGCGGCCGTTTCCATGACGGCAATCAATTGTCCGGTTTTCACATTTTCATTATCAATTACATATAAATTTCTAATTCTTCCTGAAAGTTTGGAAGCCATTGTTATGGGAGGATTGACAGTCGTAATCTCAACAGGGGCAGGAATTCTGTCGGGATATTTTATAAGCCAGGAAAATATAAGGAACAATATAAATACAATGAAGATGACCGTATTTCCCCATCTCAGAATTCTGCCCGGTACCTTTCCCATTATCTCGTTTACGGGTTCAGAGTAAATAATATTATTTTCCGTTTCTTTTTCCCCGATTTCCATATTGTAATTTAATTACCCAATTCAAGCTGGTTTTTTACCAGGTTAAAATAGAATCCTTTTTTTTCTACAAGTGTTTCATGATTTCCCGTCTCTGCTATCTGACCATTCTCAAGTACTACTATTTTGTGGGCATTTCTGACCGTACTAAGCCTGTGAGCCACGATAATTACAGTTTTCCCGTTAAAGAATCCTGACAGATTTTCTACTATTGCTTTTTCAGTGTTGGCATCAAGTGAGTTGGTCGCTTCATCAAAAATAATAATTCCAGGATTCTTATATATAACTCTGGCAATCAGGAGCCTCTGTTTCTGTCCCTCACTTATTCCATGTCCGTTAGCTCCAATCTTTGTATTATAACCCAAAGGAAGGGATTCCACAAATTCTTTTATGTTTGCCAGTTCTGCTGCATTTCGCATTCTTGTTTCATCAATCTCTTCGGAACCGGGAGCAATGTTGCCCGATATTGTGTCGGGGAAAATAAAACCATCCTGCATAACTGCCCCGGTTTCTCCCCTCCATGTCCGCAAACTGATATTTGACAACGGTGTCACTCCGACGAGAATGTTCCCTGATACCGGAGCATAGAATCTAAGGATCAGCTTAAGTAGTGTAGTCTTTCCGCTCCCGCTGACACCGACAATTGCTGTAATTTTACCCCTTTCTATTTCCAGATCCACATTTTTCAGAGCAAAAGGCGATCGTTTCCCTTCGTACTGAAATGAGATTCCGTTTAATGACAGACTCTTGTCTTCAGGGATTCTTTTTATTTTATTGTCAGAGTCATTCTCTTCATCATCCATATTATGGACCTCGGCAAGTCTGTCAAGGCTCATCCTGGCATCTTGCGACATACGAAAAAATCCTATTATCTGATTTACGGGAACATTAAGCTGGCCAATAATGAATTGAACCGCAAGCATCATACCCAGAGTCATTTCACCCTTTAGAACAGCGCCGGCTGAAATAATCGTAATCAGGATATTCATTACCTCGTTGATAAGGACAGCTCCGGCTGACTGGTATTGAATAAGGCCAAGACCTCTGACCTTTAATCCAAATAAAGTTGCCTGGTGGCTTTCCCAATCCCATCTCTTATTAAGTTCGCATTGCGCAAGCTTAATTTCCTGCATACCATTAATAATATTTATTATTTTTGAATTGGAGGCTGACATTTCCCGGAACCTTGAATGGTCAAGCCTGGCCCGTTCTTTCATGAACAACGAGATCCACAACAGGTAAAGTGCTGACCCTGCCAGGAAGACGAGAAAGATCTTTATGCTGTAAATTGAAAGGACAATTCCAAAGATGATGATGTTGAAAAAGGAAAAGAGCATACTCAGGCTGGCAGAAGTAAGAAAATCTTCGATCCTGTTGTTGTCCTCGATCCGCTGAAGAATATCGCCGGTAAGTTTAGTGTCGAAAAATGCAATTGGCAGCGCCATAAGCTTCTGAAGAAATCCTGAAATGATTGCAACATTAACTCTTGATCCAATGTTGAGCAAAAGCCAGCCTCTGATAAACTCAACCGACATTCTTCCGATGACGAGTGCAAGTTGTGCAAAAAGTATCAGATAGATAAAGCCTATATCATTGTTATTCAATCCAATATCTACAATCGACTGAGTAAGAAAGGGAATAATCAATTGTATAACACTCCCCAGAAGAAGTCCAAGGATCAGTTGGCCAAGGTATTTCCTGTAGAGTTTAAAATATTTAAAGAGGAATCTGAATCCTTTTATTTTATCTTGATCTTCTTCAATCTCATAAAAACCCGGTGTTGGTTCAATTATCAAAGCAAGACCTGTCTTCTTACCATTTACCAAAGTACCTGCCCAGTTTTTTTCAAATTCACCGGTTGTCATTTTAACTTTGCCCACAGCAGGATCAGCAATCCAGATATTGTCATCCTTAATCCTGTAGACCACAACGAAATGCTTTTGGCGCCAGTGGACAATTGATGGTAAGGGAACTTTCTCCTTAAACATTTCAAAAGGAATCTTTACACCCAGTGTCTTTAGACCAATTGAATCGGCTGCTTCAGAAAGTCCCAGGAAAGAGACCCCGTCTTTAGTGATAAAGCATCTCTTTCTAAGATAATCGAGGGAGAAGTTTTTATTATAATAACCAGCAACCATTTTCAGGCATGCAGGTCCGCAATCCATTGCATCATATTGTCTGACGAAAGGGAATGTCATCTTTTTTATCAGCCATTTTTTATAGAGTGAGTAAAGATATTCAATATTTGGTTAAATATCTTACTGATCTCATCAAATCAAAACATGCGATGTCGTCATAATATTAAACCGTGAGGAAATATTATCTTTGTCAATTCAAGGAATTTAAAAATCAGCATTGTTCCGGAAATACTCAGATACAGCACTGGTTGATGGGATACGTCGGCAGGATGACAGGATTCTTACCTGGGTGTACAATAATTATTTTCAGTCAGTGAGGCACCATGTACTTAAAAACAGTGGCTCAGAAGCTGATGTATCTGATGTTTTCCAGGAGTCGGTGATCACTCTCTACAAACAGATTTCTGTTAGTGAACTGAATCTGACAACTGATCTTAAGGGTTACTTTTTCGGAATTGCCAGGAATATCTGGAATTCCCAGTTAAGGAAGCAAAGGAGAAATGTCGGACTTGTACCTGATCTTACTGATGAAACTGAAAATGATGATGCAAATGCCCTGTTACTTGAAAAAATTGTCAGCCGGGCATTTCAAAAACTCAAACCCGATGCGCAAGCTATCCTTACCCTATATTCGGATGGCATCTCTTATGATGAAATTGCTTTAAGAATGGATCTGATAAATGAAACCTATGCAAGGAGGAAAAAATATCTTTCGAAAGAAGCTCTCTTAGAGCTTCTCAAAGCAGATCCGGAATACAAAGATTATCTCGATTTACGATAGAAAACTACAACTGCAAGAAACAAAATTAATATACCTGCTGCAGCAAGAATACGAAGTTGCCCCGACTGATACAAACGGTCATTATTACCGTAAATGACCAGAGTCGACCAGAAGTAGGGGTGGGATTTCAACATGTCGGCTTTTCTCAGATAATTCAGTCTGGCAAGCCTGAGTGACCTGCTTTTATTGTAACCCTTCCTGAGATTTCTGTAAAAGTTTTCGATTATTTCGGTCCCCGACCTATCCTCAATTTCCCATAATGACATTATAACAGACTGGCTGCCCGAGTACATGAAGCCCCTGGCAAGGCTGATTATACCTTCCCCTGTATGTAAAAGTCCGCTACCTGTGTTACACGAGCTTAGTATAACCATTTTTGCTTTTAAAGGAATGCCGTAAACTTCATAGGTGTTCAGCAAACCATCTTCAAGTGAATCCCTTACCTGCGAAAAAACTAATTTGGAGTGCATAGGATTCTGATCATTAAGTACCGTATGCATTGCCAGGTGAATAATATCATACTTGCCGGCCTCAGCCTTATAGACTGATTCCTTTGCGTTGCTGTTAAGGCAAAGTTTTCCACCTGTAAAATCACTTACAAACTGAGCTTCCATTCGTGCAAAAGGAAGATCATTAAGTGTTGAAAATCTTTGCTGTCTTCGTGAAAGCAGTGATTCCACCTTTATTGTATCATTATAAAAAGGAGCAAATGCAATCAGGTTTTTTGCAGTACTGAAGCCTTCCTTTGACGACTCGGCCAGAAATGTGGCAGAATAGGTATATGAGATTTTGTATTTCTTAATCAGGTATGGAATATCTTTATAAAGAATTTTATCTGCAGGAGCCTCTGATTCGGGAAGCGCTTCAAAAGGAATGTAAGACAGTAAGTTATCCGGTGAAATCAGCAATTTGTCAGATATCAGATATTGTTCTACAGGTTTGAAAATTGTGTTATATAAATAGGTTCCCAGTATTTGATAAGTACGAAAATCATTTTTGGCATTATTCAGAGGTGAGGGTGCTGACAAGAGCTCCCTGAATTCCCTTATATTATTAAAAAAAGTGGAATCGACTGATACTGAAGTAATATGATTGTACCTCCGGTTAGAAATAAATATATAGATAACCGTATCACCAGCCACATAACTGATGTAGTTCGTGTTCCTCCCGGCGAATTCCCGGATTTTCCGGGGTTTAATTACCCGGGTATTATATTTAATTGAAAAATATCCGGGATATTTCTTCCCGAACATGTCGATGAGTGAATCTCTTTTCTGTATAGCATCGAAAATCAATGTCTTCCATTCAGAGATCATTAATGAATCGGAGTTTTTTGCGTTTGTCTCTTCAGAAATCTTCGCATTATAAAAGCTGATTTCAAGTTGAAGGTGTTTTTCCAGTTCAGCAATATCATCCGGAATATGAAATTGGGTTGCCTTTAATTCGCGTGTTGCAGTAAGCAGAGCGGCAACTTTGCTTTTTTCGGAGAACTCAAAAGCTTTTTCCTGGTACTCATTGTGGCCGGTTTTTTTGAAGCACAGATCACAATCCCGTATTGCAAAAAGGTAATAATCGCGGTACCTGTCTCCCAAAACCAGCCTGCTGTCTTCTTCATCGATGTTTATGCGAACCTTTTCAAGTATTGAAACGATTAGTCCCGAAGTAGCAGAAGCAGCAACCAAAAAGCCGACATCACCGGATTTCTTATATATCTCCCATAGAATTTTATGCTTGGCTTTAAAGAGGCTGAGCGACCACAAATCGGGTTTTATTAATTCAAAATCAGGATTTTCTGTTGCAGATATTTCCGGCAATTGCGATAACCCTGAAAATATTAAATTCTGAATCAGCTGAAGCGCTTTTTCCGGATTACCGTTTTCAGTCAGTGAAAGAGAATACCCAAGAAGTATCTGCCCTTTTTGGGAGATATCTTCCTTATGCCTGTCAAGATAGGCAGTGCACTCTTCATAAAGAAAAAGGGATTTCCTGATATCAATTTTAAATTCCCTGAGATAATCAGCGTAATTTGTAAGAACATAAATATAAATACCGGAATCAGTGCCATAGTTCTTTTCAGCTTTGTTCAGTGAACTGCGCATGAGGGCTTCTCCTTTTTCAATTTTCCCTGCTGAACCAAGTACCCGTGCAAAACTGTTTACAAAGTTCTGTGACAGGAATGTGTTTAGTGATTCAGCTATCTTTAGCCCTTTTGTATAGTATTCATCGGACTTATCATTCCGGTCAAGAAAAAAAAATGCAGCAGCAAGACTATTAAGCAGGTTAAGATACCTTTCATCTTTGACAAGGTGGTACTTATCGTAAACTGCTTCAGCTTTTTCAAGATACAGAACAGCTTTAGAGTAATCTGAAACCTTAATATAGCATACTCCTATATTTGTGTACAGATCAGTCAGAATTGAATAAAAACCGTCCTGTTGTTTGTCAATTAATTTAAGTGCTATGATCCCAAAGTTTATCGCCCGGTCGTAATCCTTGAGTCCAAGACAGGCAGCGACAAGGCTTGAATAACCCCAGACAAGTTTCGGATTGGAGTCGCCATACAGTTTTTTCTCAACCTCGATTGATTTAAAGGTACATTGTTCCATTCTGCTGAAATCGCCGAGGGAGTTGTATATAACTCCAAGATTATAAAGGGAATTGGCGTAAACGGCATCATGGGTCCCAAGGTTTTCCCGGATCCCGGATGACCACCTGAAGTACATTGAAGATTCCTGGTTTCTACCCGTCATTAAGTAAAACACTCCTGCATAATAATATGAATCTGAAATAATTAAGCTGTCACTTTTGTTATTCTTAATTGTGCTTAATATTGAATTCAGAATTAGTCTTGATTTTGCAGTATCTCCGTCGAGTATTGATTTGTGGAAACTCTGATTAAGGTACTCAAGCCGCGATGGTTCCCGGATTGTGGTTTTGTTACCAGAACCGTTAAAATATACTCCTTCCTTATGATTTGATGACGAATTTTCTAACCCGTATGTCCTGATTATTAAACCTGGTATAATTAAAAGAAAACAAAATATCAGAATTCTTTGCATATGATTGTTCAGATCCATAAAATCTAACCCTTAATCTTTATTTCCCCGCATTAAATATCACAAGTTTAATCGAGAATGCAAAGAATAAGAGGAGTTTTATTAAAAACATAATACTGTATGATAATAATATACAGCTATTTGTAAAATATTTAAAAAATATTTCATTTTTTATTGTCACAAAATTGAACTATCCGACATGTAACAATGAAAAGCGGAGAGAAAATCAGACTAATTAATATAAATAGCAAAATAAAAGAAAATGAAAAGCAACAATTTTAAACAAACCGAAAGCATTTTTAGTGATTATGTGTTAACATGCGAAGAGATGATATGTGTTAAAGGAGGTGATGGCGATGGAGGTGAACCTATAGTTGTTCCTAATCCCCCCAGGGTCAAGATCTGATAATATATGTTCTTTTCTATTTATATGACATGACA
>CAYPKL010000270.1:0-18251 GCA_964411285.1 uncultured Rikenellaceae bacterium | reverse complement strand
ATTCTCAAAATTGGCATCTACAAAGTTCCCTGGTTCATCCAGAAGAAGAAGCTTCGGATCGCCTATCACAGCCCGTCCCAGCAAAACCCTCTGAATCTGACCACCTGATAATTCATTCAATGAGGAACCTGCAAGACTTGCCAGTCCAAGTTCCCCGATAACCTGGTCGGCTTTTTTCTTATCACCCGCTGACATCCTGGAGATCAGTCCTTTCCGGATCATCAGTCCTGACAACACCACATCTTTAACCGTGACCGGATAGCTGTTATCGCCGGTCGACATCTGCGGAAGATATCCGATATTGTTGCTGTTCATAAGTTCAGGGTTGAAAATCAGCTTCCCTTTTACCGGCTTAACCAGTCCCAGAATAACCTTCAAAAGAGTCGTTTTTCCTCCGCCGTTGGGCCCGATGACACCAATAAAATCGTTTTCAAAAACTTTAAAATCAACATCCTGAAGCACCAGATCAGCTCCATAAGATGCAGATAAAGATTTCATTTCAAATAAGCAGACAGCCATACCGGAATCAGTTCTTATTAGCCTCAAAACTATCTTTTAAAATACTGATAATCTCTATTGTCGATGAATACCAGTCCTCTGATAAAGGATCAATAATTACCACTTTTGCACCTGTCTCATCGGCAATAGCCCGTGCATTCTTTGTATCGTATTCTCTTTGCACCAGGATAATTTTAAGATTATCATTATTCGCACGGTCAATTAAATACTTCATTCTCGATGGGGAGGGTTCCTTCCCTTCATGTTCAACCGGAATTTCTTCAAGGTTATAATCCCTCGACAGATAATCAAGATTGGGATGATAAATCATAAAGCTCCGCCTGGCGCCCGATGAGGAAAGCTGTTTCGCTGTTACATCAACCTGTCGGATCTTTTCAATAAGCTCCTGATAACCTTTATCGTAAACGGCTTGATTATCGGGGTTAAGTCCGGTCAGAAATTTCTGAACGGAAGAAGCCATTTTATAAGCACATTCTGGCGATACCCAATAATGCGGATCAGCGCCTTCCACATGTTCACCGTCGTGCTGGTGCTCCGGCTTTATCGGATCAATTGACTCTCCCAGAGAGAGTTTCCTCATCGTCCTGTTCATCTCATAAAAACGGTCAAGCCAGGTTATTTCAA
This sequence comes from uncultured Rikenellaceae bacterium, assembly GCA_964411285.1. Classification (GTDB taxonomy): domain Bacteria; phylum Bacteroidota; class Bacteroidia; order Bacteroidales; family VadinHA17; genus LD21. Next base: position 17,108 of record CAYPKL010000270.1, on the reverse strand, counting down.
AACCCAGAAAACCATTACTAATATAAGCAACGGATTTCTTTAGCCGGCGTATCTGATCGGGAAAGGGTTCGTAAATATGAGGATTCGATCCGGCAGGCACCATGACATTTACTTCATATTCGTCCTTTGCAATTGTCTCTACAAAGTATTTAAAAGGCGCAATACTGACCGTAATTATTTTCTTTTCCTGATCACTTCCTTTTCTTCCGCATGAAATAGCAGATAAAAGAAGTAACAGGTAAAGAATTTTTTTCATCAGCGGGAATTTTTCAGTGACTACAAAAATAACATATAACAGGAGAAAAGGTTTAGGTGTTGGAAATAAAAAAATATGAGTTAATTTTGAGAGGATTTAACCTGTCGGCCTGTCTGATACTTAACGAAGCATAGTAATGAAAATTCATCTGAAAAACCTTATCCTGATAATTATCGCATCATTTGCAATTCAATTAATCCAGGCACAGTATAATTATTCTGACTTCAAAACCCTCTCCGTTAAAATAAACGCTCTGACCAGGCAATATCCCGGACTATGTAAAGTTAAATCGCTCGGTACGACTGCCGGAGGTAAAGAGATATGGCTGATTACCGCCGGAACAGGAGAAACGGACAGCAAACCGGGAATTGTTGTTCTCGGCGGAGTCGAAGGGGACCACCTTCTGGGCTGTGAACTGGCGTTTGGTTTTGCAGAAAAACTTCTTAAAAATGCTCAGTTGGCTGATATCAAAGATCTGCTGGACAAGATCACTTTCTATATTCTTCCTGATGTAAGTCCCGATGCAACAGAGCAGTTCTTTTCAGAAGTCAAATTTGAAAAAAACCTCAATACAAGATCTGTTGACGATGACAAGGATTTTCGGTTTGATGAGGATCCATTCGAGGATCTTGATAAAAATGGTCTTATTTCCCTGATGCGAATTACTGATCCTGCAGGGAAGTTCACCGAAAGTTCAGAAGATAAGAGAATAATGGTTCCCGCTGATCTTTCGAAAGGTCAGACCGGCGGATATCTTGTGTACAGTGAAGGTATAGACAACGACGGTGACGGATCTTTTAATGAGGATGGCAAAGGAGGTGTCAGTTTCAACCGTAATCTCACCTTCAACTATGAGGAGTTCGGAAATGGATCAGGACTCTATCCGGTTTCAGAACCGGAGACCAAAGCAGTAATGGATTTTCTTTATGACAGATTTAATGTTTATGCACTTTTTATTTTTGGTCCGCAGGATAACCTGGGACAGCCGATGAAGTCATCGGAAACGAAAGAACCGGTCGTGGGAAATCAACGGTCGGGAAATCAGGGAAGGCCGTCAATGCGCAGGGAGATGAAAATAACCTCAATTTTAAAGTCAGACGAACTTATCAATGATCTTGTATCAGATAAATATCATGAAATTACCGGCGCCAAAGAATCTCCCCTGGCCACTCTGCCTCCCGGAAATCTTATGGAATGGGCATATTTCCATTATGGCAGGTATTGTTTCAGTACTCCCGGCTGGTGGTTCCCTGTTGGAAAAGGAGAAAACCGGGAGGTTGAATTCCTTAAATTTGCTGAAAAGAATAAAATAAATGATGTTTTTATTCCCTGGACAGAAATCCGGCATCCGGATTTCCCAGGAAAAAAGGTCGAAACCGGTGGATTAAAACCGTTTGTTTTGAACAATCCCCCTGCTGACACGCTGGGGGACCTGATCGAAAATCATTACAGATTTATTACTGCAATCTCAAAAATGCATCCGGAACTGGAATTTCTTGATATAAAAGCTGAAAATGCAGGTGGAAATATTTTCAGGGTATCGTTGAAAGTACACAACAAAGGTGTTTTTGCAACATGTACCGAAGCAGGAGATTCCAACGTCTGGACAAGGATAATGAGAATTGAACTTAATCCGGGAAAAGAACAGGATATCCTGAGCGGAATAAAGAACCAGCGGATTCAGCGCCTGCAGGGTGATGAAACGGCGGAATTCAGCTGGCTTGTCTCCGGAAAAGGAGCTGTTAAGATCAGAGCGGGCTCGGCTAATACCGGTATTATCAGTACTTCTGTTGACTTAAGGTAACAACAAAAATTTTAAAAATAAATTATATACTGATGAAAAGGACCATTATAACCATATTCTTATTGCTAATTCTTTCAGCTGTATCTCCGCTCAGGCCGCAAAATGCAGAACTGTTTTTTAAGGCAGCAGGGTCACCTTCAAATCCCAAGCTTCCGACATCCTGGAATAAATATTTCACATATGACGGAATTGTTGATTTTTGCAAAAGGCTTGCAAAAGAATATCCTGACCTGGTAAGGATGGAAACGGCAGGCAAATCTTATCAGGGCAGGGACATTGTTGCGCTTACCATATCGGATAAAAAGAGTCAGGATCCTGACCTTAAGCCCGGTTTTTATATCGATGGCAATATCCATTCAAATGAGATTCAGGGAACTGAAATGGCTCTTTATACGGCTTGGTATTTATGTGAAATGTTCAATAGTAACTCATTTATCAACCAGTTGTTAAAGGATAAGGTTTTTTACATTTTGCCAACCATAAATCCTGATGCCAGACAGTATTTTATGGATGAACCTAATTCAGGCGACTCACCCAGATCCGGACTTGTACCTATGGACAACGACCGGGACGGTTCATATGATGAGGATAAATATGATGACCTTAACAACGATGGAATTATCAGCACTATGCGAAGAAAGAATCCTGATGGAAAGTTCAATACCGATACGAAGGATGCCCGCAGGATGATCAGGGTGAAACCGGGAGAAAAAGGTGAATATGAGATCCTTGGACTTGAAGGGATTGATAATGACGATGATGGTCTTATAAATGAAGATGGACCAGGAGGTTATGATCCCAACCGGGATTATGGATTTAACTGGGAGCCAAATCATGTTCAATGGGGGGCCGGTAAGTACCCGTTCTCCTTCCCCGAAAACCAGGCCGTCCGCGACTTTAGCCTCAAACACAGGAATATTGCCGGTGCGCAGTCATTTCACAACTCCGGAGGACTGATTTTGCGCGGACCGTCAATCAGTGAGGGAGGATCAGAAGTATTTACAAGAGATGATGAGAATGTTTTAAATACAATCGGGAGAAAGGGCGAAAAAATTATCCCCGGATATAAATTCATAACGCTATGGAAAGATCTGTATCCTGTATATGGAGGAGAACTCGACTGGTGGTACGGGTTAGGCAGCTATGTTTACTCAAATGAATTATGGAACGAGAACATGATGTTCAATGATACATCAAATATTGATGAGTTTGAATTTGACAGACTCTTACTGTTTGAAGATGCATTTATTCCCTGGAAGGAAGTGGACCATCCGGTTTATGGTAAAATTGAGGTGGGCGGATTCAACAAGAACTTCGGAAGGATACATCCCGGGTTCCTTCTGGAGGGTGACGCTCACAGAAATGCAGCCTTTTGCCTGTATAATGCCTGGGTTACTCCAAAACTTCAAATTTCCGGCATCACAGTTAAAAATCTTTCAGACGGGCTTAAGGAGGTGAATGTATCTGTTGCTAACACGCAGATGATCCCCACTCATTCCGGAACTAATCTTAAATATAAAATTGATCACCCCGATTATATTTATCTCGACGGCGGAAAGGTAATTGCCGGCATGATAGTCACTGATCCTGACCGTAATATTTGTGATGAACAGAAGAGGGATCCGGAACGGCTGGAGGTTTCTAATATTGAGGGTTATCAGCGGATCAATCTCAGATGGATTGTTAAAGATGGCAGCAAATTCACCGTGAGGGTTGAAAGCGTTAAAGGGGGCCATGCCGCCCGGTCATCGGAATAAAAAAGAGGCTGTCTCAAGAACCCTTTGTGGTCCTTTGTGATGTACTTTGGGTCCTTTGTGGTTAAATATAAATCAATACCACAAAGCCTGCCTGTCTGACGTCAGGCAGACAGGGATCGCCAAGGGAAAAACCAAGAACACCAAGGAAGAATAAGATTAAATTATTCTTTTGAGACAGCCTCATCAACCTGGAATGAAAACTAATATGTCTGAAGTGAGATCCTGAAGAATCCTGAAGCATCGGAAGCGTGGATCTGAAATTTCCATTCACCCGCCTTATCCTGGTTTTCCTCCTCTGACATTGAAAATGATTTCCTCCAGTTAAGGTTCCCGAACTCATCGATGGATATATCAGAATATGTCTTTCCATTTGGCATGGATATCTTTATGCGAATCTCTCCCGACTTGCAATCGCCGTTTACAGACATAACTACCGTCTTAACAGTTGGTTCAACATCGAACGTATAATCCCTTGAAAATGACTTGTCTTTCATTGATTTTGCAAACTCCCAGATGCTCTTTTCATTATCTCCCCAGAAAAAATTACTATTAAAGCGATCAATCGCGGGAGAAATGACATAAGGCTCAATAAAGTTCTCAAAGCCTTTATATTCAAATGGGAAAGGTCGTCCGTCTTTAAACTTCCTGAATACATACTTATGCCTGTCAGCTGCATCTATCTGTTCGTTTGCCTGTTCCACGGCTTCGTCAATATTCTCCTGATTTTCTTCCATTTCAATTTCCATCAGTTCCTGTAATTTCTTCTGCTCTGAAATTGCTTTCTTCTGTGCATCAATTTCTTCCTGCATCCTCAATTCCCTTTCTTTCTCCTCTCTGGTCTTTTCCTGCGATTGAACCGGCTGGAATGAAGATCCGGCGAATATGAGGAAAAATGCTGCTAAAAATAATACTGACTTTTTCATGGCTGCCCTTTTTTAAATTTCTTAAAACAAAGTTAATGCCCCGTAGGGAGGCACAATGTTAACACAGGGTTAATGTTGGGTTAATGTATGATCAGAAGGCGATCTGTAAACATAAAATGAATAATTTTGAGAAGCAAACTGTAAAGGATGAAGAAACAGAGTACAATTTTGCTTCCGGGAATTTTATCGATTATCATTCTGGTAATTGCTCAGGTTATAATAGTCAGCGGCGTATGGCGGCAAAAAGATGAAATGTTCAACCTGCGGTACAGGATGTTTTCACAGGATGCTCTTGAAACCATGAGCAGAAGATGGGGAACCGACGGTTTTGATACAGCGCGTATTATTATTAGCAGTTATTCTTCCATTGCAGCAAAAGAGCTGGCAGAGATAAAGAATGATTCGGACATGGTTACAAAAAGGAAGGATGTTCTCTACTTTGTAGAAAAGGTCCTTAACCAGGAGCAGGATCTTTCGCAGTTTCTGTCGAAATACTTTGAAAGTCAGGGAATTGAAAAGGACTTCAACTTTAAGATCATTGTTAATTTTTTTGAACTTATCTACCGGGATCAGAGAATTCCGGTTTATATAAATGAAACATCTGCAACCAGTGGTTCCCAAATATCTGTTAATGGCCAGGAAAAGATCAATCACCGGCGTTCTTCACAAATCCTAATCAAGGGCGACCGGTCTGAAGATAACAATTACAGACTTGATTTTGAATACTATATCGACTTCAGGGACAAACAAAAGGTTGTTCTCAGGGAGACTGCGGTATCTCTTGTTTTAAGCATATTCAGCATTCTTGCAGTTGTATTGCTATTTCTGATAACATACAGGAACCTGTTGAAAGAAAAGAGGCTCTCAAACCTCAAAACCGATTTTATCAACAATATGACACATGAGCTTAAAACTCCGCTGTCGACAATTACAGTTGCGGGTAAAACTCTTGAAATGCCTCAGATAACCGGCGATGAAAAAAAGGTCCTCGAGACTGCAAAAATGATAGGTAAGCAGAGCGTCCATCTTAACCAGCTCATTAATATGATTCTCGAAATCTCCATGTGGGAAAGAACTCAGTTCGAGCTTGACAGGAAAAAGGCGGGCATTGAGGAAATAATGAAAGAGATCGTTGATTGCTTTAAAACCGGATGTGGCAATTGTGCGACAATAAATGAGAAGTATTGTTTCAGCCAACCGGAAATAAATATTGATCTTGTATACTTTACGACCCTGATAAACAATCTTCTTTCAAATGCCGTAAAGTATTCGGAAAAAGATCCGGTTATAGAGATTACAGGTTATACGGAAAATAAAACCGCAATAATAAAGGTCGCTGATAATGGTATCGGGATATCGAAAACGGATCAGAAGCATATATTTGATAAATTCTACCGTGCTTCATCAGGTAACATACACAAATACAAAGGGCTGGGGCTTGGTCTTTATTATGTAAAGAAAATAGCCGAAGCACATGGCGGAGACGTTTCCGTAAGCAGCAGAACGGGTAAAGGCAGCACTTTTACAGTAATTATTCCATACTAATTTTAATGATACAGCTCATGAAAGTTCTTTTAGCAGAAGACGATGTGGATTTTGGCAATATCCTGTCACAATATATAACAATCAGCGGATTTGAAGTTATTCTGGCACGCGATGGAAGAGAAGCGCTTAATCAATTCAGGGCCCGGAAACCTGATATCTGCGTGCTTGATGTCATGATGCCTGAGTTGGACGGATTCTCCCTTGGTGAACAGATAAAACATATCCAGCCTGATTTGCCGGTTATCTTTCTTACCGCAAAAAGTCTTAAGGAAGACATTGTAAGAGGTTTAAAAATCGGAGCAGATGATTATATAACCAAACCTTTTGATCCTGAAGTACTTATTCTGCGAATCAATAATATTCTGAAAAGAGCGTACTCATCGCATAATGATGAATTCAGGATAGCCTCCACTCTCCTGAAATTTAATACGCTCGAACTTATCAGCGGAAAGACAAAGGAAAAACTTACTTTAAAGGAGGCCCAGCTTTTAAAGTACTTTATTGCAAACAAGAACAAGGTACTTGCCAGGGAGGACATACTTAATGAGATATGGGGTGAAGATGATTATTTTCTCGGACGAAGCATGGACGTTTTCATAAGCAGGCTGAGAAAATATGTCTCGGAAGACAAGAATATCGACATCCGCACAATAAGAGGCACCGGATTCATCCTTGAAGAAACAAAACCCGGTGAAGAAACCCCAAAAGAGGCATAAAAATTTTATTTATCCCCCAGTATCTCTTTAACCTTATTGTTAAGGTCAACACCCACGATATTTCTGGCTAAGATCACACCATTCTCATCGAGGAGAAAATTTGCGGGAATTGAATAAACGGCATATAAACGGGCAGCCGAATTATTCCAGTATTGCAGATCTGACACATGTGTCCATGTAAGTTTGTCGTCAGCAATTGCTTTAACCCAGTCTTCCTTTTTCTGATCAAGGGAAACTCCAAGTATGTCAAATCCTTTTTTATGAAACTCACTGTAGACTTTTACAACATTTGGATTTTCCTTACGGCAGGGACCGCACCATGCAGCCCAGAAATCAATAAGAAGCAATTTCGGGCCGATCACGGATGAAAGACTAACAGGATTTCCTTTTACATCGTTCATTGTAAAATCAGGAGCCTTCTGTCCGACGGCAACAGTCTTCATTAATCCTATCCTCTCCTTCAATTCCTTAACCTCCGGAGTGTTTGCTACGGCTGTATCGAATGCATTAATATATGACTCAAGTTCACCAGCTTCCATTTGGTAACTTAGTCCTTTTAAAATTGAGGGAGAAACAAAAGAGGCAGGATTGTTTTTAACAAAGTTTTTTTGCAATGTCAACATTTCGTTCTCCAGGTTAATGATTTCCTTTTCAAGAGCTGAGACCTTTGCGGTGTCATTATTCTGGTTAGCGATCTGAAAATCGTTATATACTTTTGTGTATTTTTCATTTAACGATTTATTTGAGTCGACAATACCTCTGTATTCATCCTGCGTTTTCGAACCTGTAACACTTGCATTATATAATGAATCAAGCTTACCGGTAATTATAATATCTGAGTTCTCAAGATAAAAAGTGGTTCTCATTCTGGTACCCCTGGCAGAAAGTATTACCATAACCGGGTATTTAACTGCTGCTCCCTCCATTTTGAAAATGCCCTTCTTTGAATATGCGGAATCAATAGTAACCAACTTACCTGCATCCCTTTTCTGCAGGAGGAAGGTCACACTGTCAGCACCTGCGATTTTTCCGGAAATTGTGTAGTGAGGCCCGGAAGAACAGGAAAAAATAAATATAACTATAAGGAAATAAATAACTCTTTTCATTTCAGTCTGTTTTTATAATCGTTTTGTGGTTAAAAATCGTTCAAAGATATATATTATTGTTAACTCCCCTTATTTTTAAAATAATTATCAAGCATTCTTAATGCAGCTTTATATGAAGTAATTGTACCATTGAAGAGCTGTTTTTCGAGCTCAGGCTGCATTCTTTTTATTTCCGGACTTGAATAGAAAGAATTCATAAGGTTTTCTGATACCATGTCGTGCATGGTTAAAACTGACTGTTCTTTCCTGAACTGTTCAAAGTAACCCGCTTTTTCCGTAAACCTTATATAATCCATGATTATTTCCCACAATTCTCTGACACCTGTATTCAGACGGGCTGAGCAGGTCAGAACACGAGGTGTCCATCCGGAGGGGGGTGCTGGAAAAAGGTTCAGGGCATTCTGGAATGACACCCTTGCACTTTCAGCAATCAGCTTATTTGCCCCATCTGCTTTTGTAATTGCGACGGCATCAGCCATCTCCATTATTCCTCTTTTTATCCCCTGCAGTTCATCGCCGGCACCTGCCAGAAGCAGGAGAAGAAAAAAGTCGACCATTGTCCGTACAGCAATCTCTGATTGTCCCACCCCCACAGTCTCAACAATTATTGTATCGAAACCTGCAGCTTCACAGAGTATTATTGTTTCTCTTGTCTTTCGTGCCACTCCTCCCAGGGTTCCCGCTGAAGGTGATGGCCTGATAAACGCATTAGGGTGAACGCTCAGTTTCTCCATCCTTGTCTTATCACCCAGAATGCTGCCTTTTGTATGGCCGCTGCTGGGATCAATAGCCAGAACGGCCAGTTTCCTTCCCTCATCAGCTAATTGCAGTCCAAAGGTCTCAATAAAAGTGCTTTTTCCGGCGCCGGGCGCACCGGTAATTCCAATTCTTACAGACTGGGCGCTTAAAGGAAGACATTTTTCAATTACTTTTTGCGCTAATTCGTAATGTTGTGGCAACGCACTTTCCATCAACGTTATAGCCTGGCTTAGTATAGTGCGGTCCCCGGAAATTATTCCGCTGACGAATTCATCAACCGAATATTTCTTCTTTTTCTTCCTTCCGCTTTTTGTTAAAACGACAGGATTGACATTTGACGGCTGTGAAATTCCTTCCCTGATCTTTAAAGCACGATTAAAATCCTCTTTTTCTTCCATCTGATTAAAACCTGTACTGCAAAAATAACAAAAGGGCGCCAGAATATTAACCGGCGCCCCTTATAATTCGATTATATGTCCGCTTACGCTGCTATTTGGCTGCTGCAGCTTCCTGATTTACATCTGCTGTAACCATGAGAACAACTTCAGAGTTCTTCGGGTCATTTGTATAAACGTAAATTGCTTTTGTAACCTTCCCTTTATAGCTGCCTGAATTAAAAGTAGCTTTTATCGAGCTCGACTCACCGGCCTTTATTCCTTGTCCCTGAATACCCTGTTGAACTGCCGTACAACCGCATGAAGATCTGATATGTCTGATAATGAGGTCGTTTTTTCCTGTATTTGTGAATTTATATTCAACTTCATTGGGTGTCGATCCGGCTATTTTTCCAAGGTCAACAGTTGTTTTATCGACCTTAAAAACAGGAGAATTTTTCAATTCTTCTCCGGAAAGACCCGAAAAGTCCTCCACAAGATTAGCAGAAACATAGTAGTAAACATTCTGCTGGAGCTCACCATTGGTTTTTATTTTTATCATATCGCTTACATTTCCCCATCCCTGGTTTTTGGTTGCATCATATGAGCCTTCAATTACACCTTTACCCCCCGGTTTCAGTGTTTCCGGATTGGCTTTAAGGGCAAGATAAGCAGGAACTCCTTCGAATTCAACCTTAACCGGAGCTGAAGATGTATTAATCACCTGCATAACCTTTATCTTCTTTTCTGTCTTTTTAATATTGGTAAATGCGAGATGATTACTTTCAAACCTTACTGCTCCTACAGGAAATGTAAATAATTCTTCAACGGTTTTTTCCCTGGGAAGCACTTCTCCTTTTATAACAAGTACCACTACCTCCGGTTTTGAATTGGTATAAACCGATAATGTTTTGTTAAAAGCTCCCGGCCTGTTTGCAGGGTCATATATTGCTGTAATATTACCGGAACCCTTTGGAGCAATGGGTGTCTTTGTCCATTCGGGAGTCGTACACCCGCACGATGCAACAATATTCTGAATTACAAGAGGCTGATTTCCGGTATTCAATACTACAAAATCAAATTTTTGCCGGCCTGATTCTTCCTTGAACTTGCCAAAATCGTGCTCAGAAGTTGAAAGCTTCATTACCGGTTGACCCCATGCAAGAACACTGCAGAAAATCACTAATAAAAACAAAAACGACTTTTTCATATCTCTTATAAATTTTTATATTAATACCTAATATGCCGCGAGTATGTAAATATTCATTTCCCGAATGGTGTATATAACAAACTTTTGTACATTTTTATTGCTCACAAATCGCAAAAATCAGACCAAATTTATTCATGCTGTTATTACTGGCAAAATTAATAAAGTTTGTCCTTAATATTTATTTTATTAAAGAATATCTTAGTTTTGCTCTTTGAGCCGAATCATTTGGAATAAAATTTGAGGCATATATCCGTTTTGTTGAGTGAGTGTATTTAAAATGAAGAATACCCGCAGATTTTTTTTAACCCTGATCACCTTCGCGATTTTCATCAATGCTGAAGGCCAGTTTTATAATGGCCATCAGATGTCTTTTGGAAAGAACAGGGTTCAGTACTTTAACTACTACTGGTCTTATTACCGGTTCGACGATTTCGATTGTTATTTTAATGAATACGGAAATGAGCTGGCTCAGTTTACTGCGAACTACGTTTCAAAGAAGCTTGATGAAATCGAGGATTACTTCGATTATACCCTGGAAAAAAGGATAATATTCGTTATTTATAATAAGAATAACGAATATAAACAGTCAAACATCGGGCTGGTAACTTTTGATGAAGATTCCTACAATACCGGAGGATTCAGCAGAATCATCAAGAATAAGGTGATGTTGTATTATGAAGGTGATCATATTGCCTATCAAAAGCAGATAGCAGAATCGATTACAGAAGTGATAATCAACGAGATGCTTTATAATGCTGATTTCCGCGACCGCATCTCCAGCTCTTCTCTGATCAGCATGCCCCCCTGGTATCTGAAAGGTTTAACCCGCTATGTGGCTTTCAGGTGGGACTACGATGCGGAAAACAAAGTAAAAGATGGCATTAAGTCAGGCAAATACAAGAATATCAGTCATCTTGAATCTGAGGACGCAATTGTTGCCGGTCAGTCATTCTGGAGGTTTATTGGAAAGAAATATGGCGATGCTATTATCCCTAATATCCTCTATCTTACAAAAGTGTATAAGAATGTTGATGATGGTTTCCTTTATGTTCTGGGGGTAAAGCTGAAAGATCTTCTAAAGGAGTGGAAAGAATTTTACAATACTGAGTATCCGGCCGATAAGAATCTGCCTGGAGACGATGGTAATACTCTTAAAAAATCAAAAAAAGAGCAGATATACCAGCAGGTTAAAGTCAGTCCCGGCAATAAATTTATTGCATATATAACAAACGACTGGGGACGCAAAAAAATATGGCTTTACGACCAGACAACAGGAAAACAGAAACCAATTTTTAAGGTGGAACCTAAATATGAACAAAAGACAGATAATAGTTATCCGGTAATCGCCTGGCATCCAACGGGAAGAATACTAACCTATATAAATGAAGAAAAGGCCGGGATGGTTATTTATTTTTACAGGATTGAAGAGAAAAAAACCGAGGAAAGGAATCTCCTGTACTTTGACAAGGTTCTGAGTTTTTCTTATTCACCCGACGGATCAAAGCTGGTTCTATCAGCTGTAAAAGACGGGGTGACTGATATATATATCCATACAATAGCATCGGGATCCAATGATCAGATTACAAGGGATGTTGCCGATGATCTTGACGCTTCCTTCCTTAAAGATAATCCCGGGGAAATAATATTCTCTTCCAACAGGTTATCTGACACTCTTATCAATGATGGCAACCCATTTGAAAAAGTTTCCCCTGCTTTTGATCTTTTCACTTATAACATTGAAAAAAGAGGCAACCTTCTTGTAAGGCTTTCTGAAGGAAGCTATACGAGCAGATATAATGCTGAGGGAATTGCCAGGAACAGATTTCTGTATATTGGTGACAACAACGGAATAATGAACAGATATGTTTCTGTTTTTGACAGTTCTGTCAGCTACATTGACACCACAACACATTACAGGTATTATATTAAATCATCGCCCATTACAAATTACGACAGGAATATTGAAAACCAGTCGGCTCTCAATGCATCTGATACGTATGGTGAGGTTATTTTCAACAAGGGAAAATTCAATCTGAGAAAAGGATCTCTTTCCAGCTCCCAGGCTGTACCTGAAAATGAAATAGCTCTTACAGTATTCAGAAAGGAGCAGAATAAACTGTTCCATAAATCGGATAGTATTGAAAAAGTAAGACAATGGCTTATTGCAGAAGATAAAAAGAGAAGGGACACACTTAAAAAGCCTCTTTATGAATATTATATAAAGAAAGAACCTATAAATATCAGTCATTATATTTTCGAAAAGGAAAAGCAGAACTATTACGAGCAGCTATGGCGTAAGAAATACATGGATATAGATCTTGACACCGGAAAAATTTCACTTCCCCTGATAAGGATTTACGAAACCTCCTTTTATAATAATTATATAGCAAATCAGATCGATTTCACCTTTTTAAACAATTCATATCAGGTCTTCACCGGGGGTGGTTCATACTTCAATCCCGGAATCAATCTTCTTACAAGGTTTGGAATACTCGATTTGTTTGAGGATTACCGGCTTACAGCAGGGTTCAGGTTTTCCGGAAATTTCGACAGCAATGAATACCTGCTGAGTTTTGAAAACCTTAAGGGAAAATTTGACAAGCAGCTGATTTTTCACCGGCAGGCTTACTACAGCACCAATGATACTGATCTTTATAAAACACACACCCATAATGTTTACCTTTCATATGCCAAGCCACTTACTCCGGTGCTGGCATTGAAAGGAACCCTATCGTACCGCTACGACAGGCAGGTAACACTGTCGCAGGATTTAACATCGCTTCAGGCTCCTACAATTTCAAATCACTGGGCAAGTCTTAAGGGGGAAATCATTTTTGACAATACCAGGAAGCGGGCAGTTAATATTTATTATGGAACCAGGTTTAAGATTTTTGGAGAATACTACAGGCAGCTGAACAATAAAAAATCCGACATGGTTGTACTGGGACTTGATTTTAGAAAATACACTAAAATTCACAGGGAACTTATCTGGGCCAACCGCTTTGCTGCCAGCACTTCGTTCGGCCCGACCAAGCTGGTCTATTACCTTGGGGGTGTTGATAACTGGATGGGGTACCTGTTCAACAGCGGCGGCATGTTCGATAATAGCATTCCTGTCAGCTCAAAAGAGAATTACGGGTTCCAGGCTCTTGCAACCAATATGAGGGGCTTTAAGCAAAATATCAGGAACGGCACCAACTTTGCACTTATAAACAGCGAGATCCGATGGCCATTTGTCAGATATATTGCCGGCCATCCTTTGAAATCGAATTTTCTGAACAGCCTTCAGCTTGTCGGATTTGGTGATGCCGGTACTGCCTGGACAGGAAAAGATCCATGGTCAGGCTTGAATTCTTATGATACAGAAGAATATAAAAACGGACCTATAACTGTAACACTCGATTCGAACCGGCAACCTATAGTTTATGGTTTTGGCCTGGGCTTAAGGGCACAGCTGCTGGGGTATTTCATAAGGGCTGACTGGGCAAGAGGAATAGAGGACGGATATGTTATGCCACGTATATTCTATCTTTCATTCAGTCTCGATTTTTAGCATTTAAGATTTTTGACACTTATGCCTGGATTAAAGGATATTGTCGTGCGTAATTCATCTTTACTGAAAGATGAAGCGATCCGGCTTCGCAGGCATTTTCATATGTACCCGGAGTTATCATACCAGGAATTCAGGACTGCGGCATTTATCGAAGAGTATCTCGGCAAATACGGGATAAGTTTCAGGAAAGGAATTGCGGGTAACGGGATAATCGGCAGGATTGACGGGAAGGGAAAAGGAAGTAAAGTTGTTGCTGTGAGGGCAGAAATGGACGCCCTGCCTGTCAGCGAACTGAATGAATCAGATTATAAAAGCACAATCCCCGGCACAATGCATGCATGCGGACATGATGCCAATATGTCAATGCTTTTATGTACCGCAAGAGTACTTCAAAATAACCGCGATCTTTTCGGCGGCACTGTTCTGCTTATTTTTCAGCCCGGTGAAGAAAAGTCGCCGGGAGGAGCCCGGCTCATGATTGAATCAGGTGCACTGAACGAGCCTAAACCTGATATCATAATTGCTCAGCATGTTCTTCCTGAACTGGAGACCGGTAAAACAGGCTACAAGCCTGGCATATATATGGCTTCATGTGATGAAATTTATATAACTGTTTCGGGGAAGGGAGGTCATGCTGCACTTCCTGCACTGACAACCGATCAGATCCTGATTGCTTCCAGACTTATTGTCAGACTTAAAGAGACAATTGCAGTGAATCAGGCTGATAGTATACCCACAGTTTTCGGTATTGGAAGAATAATCGGTGACGGGGCCACAAATGTCATCCCGGACAAGGTGGAGATTGCCGGAACTTTGAGGACTTTCAATGAAAGCCGGAGGATGGACGCTCAGAGGATCATCAGATCCGTTGCCGCCGAAACAGCCTCTGAATCTGGTGTTACAATAAATGTAAATATTGCGGAAGGTTACCCTGTACTAATCAATGATGAGAAGCTGACTGAAAAAGCTGTCAGTCTGAGCAGCGAACTTATCGGGAAAGAGAATGTTGAGATCTATTCTGAGAAGAGAATGACATCCGATGACTTTTCGTTTTATGCAAGTCTGGCACCATCTTTGTATTTCAGGATTGGAATAAGAGGAAAAGGAAAAGAAATGAAGAAGCTTCATACATCTGAGTTTGAAATTGATGAAAATAGTCTGGAAACAGGTATCTGCAATATGAGCTGGCTTGTACTTAACTTACTTTCAGCGAGATCCGATGATGTTTAAAGAAAATTCACAATAATTGCAAAGATCCTTTTTCAATTAAAAAATTTAGAATATGTTTGCATCATTGATGTTATAATTTAACCAAAAAAAAGAATAGAAATGGCTTACAAAATTAGTGATGATTGTACTGCATGCGGAACATGCATAGATGAATGTCCGGTTGAGGCAATATCAGAAGGTGACATCTATAAAATTGATCCGGATATATGTACCGATTGCGGTGCATGTGCCGATGTTTGCCCTGTCGAGGCAATTCATCCAGCTGAATAGTATTACAATTTTAAAGAATCAAAGGGGCTTGCAAGGCCCCTTTTTTATTTAGGACTGTATTTTGCTTTTTCCAGAATATGCTGAATATCAAGTTCTCTCATAAGATCTTTGAGCTTAGCACCGGGATTCTTTATCATGTAAGACTCCACAATCCTGAATCCGATCCAGACGGCAGCTTTGCCGGGTGATTCATTCGTAAAAAAACTTGTAAAAGGAGCCTCTCCGGTTAGCTTCCTGATAAGAAACCTGTCAGTCTTAAAAAGAAGATCGTTTTCAACAAGGTACTGCCACATCTGGCTTTCGTTATTCCTGCAGAATTTCATCTGGCCGGGAGTAAAACCAAAAATGATTTCGTCGGAAAGATCCGGTAACATACATTTTTCAAAATATTTCAGTTTCCCCTCGTGAATTATTTCAGTGAGAACATTTTCTGCTTCATATTGCATTGAACCTAAATCCCATTCGGATGCGGCCCAACCATACATGCAGTCGGGGACAATATGGTCAGGAGTCATTTTTGCTGCCATATATTTGTATATCTCCAGCTCGGGATAATACTTGCAGTCGGCCCCAAGGTACCTGTCGAGGCTGATCCCGAGTGATGAATCACCTGTTATGATGCTGTTATTGAAACCGGTAATGCAGGTATAAACTGCCGGTACCTTTTTATCCGGGAAATAGTACAAATAATGACGGAATGCCCCTTCAAGTCCCTTATCAAAAGCATTGACATCGGGATAAAGCTGCATTGTCATTCCGTAAACTTCATTGTTTTGTTTATCGGTGCAAAACCTGAAAAGAAAATCGCCAAATGAAGGGTCATCAATATCGCCGGTGTTAATTACATAACTGAACAGCTGAAGAAAACCGTTATATTTTTCTTTTAAGAAAGGCACCTTTGCAGTTATCTCCCCTGGATCGAGGGTAAAAAGGTCTTTTTCGAGACGTTTGATCTCAATTTCTGCTTTAATACCGGAAATATTTACCTTGAATGGATTTCTTTTACAGGAGAATAATGCTATGACAACCAATAAAACTAATGATATGCCTAAACGACAGATTTCATAGAGATTTTTAAATTCAAAAATAGATACTTTTAGTCAATTACTGATCAGGAAAGGTCATAGAAGTCATTAATATTTGACGAAGACCGTGGACCGAAACGGAAGGCGGAACGATTAATGGAGGCTATATCAAAAGTCCTTTGAGTTCCCCTTAGTGTTTGTGGTTAAATATAAATCCATGAACCACAAAGGATCACAAAGGTAGGCACGGAGGACACAAAGGATAAAATGATCATCAAAAACACTTTCAATACAGCCTCATGTTCCTTATTATGACCTTTTCTTCATGAATAACATATTTCTTATAACTTCTATTATTATTTTATAATTTTGAATTTGTTAAAACGAAACCTGATTCAAGATTTATTCAGGGCTTATAGTTTTACATATCCTTTAGAAGTTTTATAAAAATGAAAATTTCCATTGCACAGCTGAATTATCACATAGGGAATTTCGAGGGGAACAGGGATCTGATAATCCATGCTATCGACAAGGCAAAAATTGACGGTTCGGATATAGTTGTCTTTTCAGAATTATGCGT
>CAYPKL010000269.1:0-2696 GCA_964411285.1 uncultured Rikenellaceae bacterium | reverse complement strand
TGGCTCATTTCAAACTATGTCAGCCCGATGCTGCCTGACATAATTGCAGGACTGGCATCAATTATCTGTATGGTTATTCTGTTGAGATTCTGGAAGCCGAAATCTGAATGGCATTTTGCAGATCAGCCTGAAGCCAGCTCTAAAAATCAGGAAGTTTATTCCGCCGGTCAGATATTCAGGGCATGGTCGCCTTTCATTATCATGACAGTTATGATTGTTGCCTGGGGTTCGCAACCGGTAAAGGATCTTCTTAATTCTTTGGGTCAGATAAAGTTCGATATTCCGGGTCTGCAAAATTCAATAATAAAAGCTGATGGAACCCCTCTGTTAATAAGACCTTTCGATTTTAATTACCTCTCCGCTTCAGGGACAGTTTTGCTGTTGTCGGCACTGATTTCCGTTCCGCTGGCTGGAATGAAAGTGAAGCCGGCTCTGAAGTTATTCCTGACCACAATCAGGCAGCTTAAGTTCACCATAATAACAATCTCTTCGGTTCTGGGTTTTGCATTTGTAACCAATTATTCGGGAATGTCGATAACTATTGCTGTGGCGCTGGCGGGAACAGGAATGCTTTTCCCCTTATTCTCACCTTTGCTTGGCTGGCTTGGTGTCTTCCTTACAGGTTCCGATACTTCATCCAATGCATTATTCTGCAGGCTTCAGCATGCATCGGCGGTAGAAATCGGAATAGATCCCATTGTCACTGTTGCCTCAAATGCAACAGGAGGCGTAACCGGGAAAATGATCTCACCGCAGTCAATAGCAGTCGGGACGGCCTCAACCGGGCTTGTTGGAAAAGAGTCGGAACTTTTCCGGTTTACAGTAAAGCACAGTTTTATTATGCTGTCAGTTATCTGCGTCATTACATTTCTTCAGGCCTACATCTTTACATGGATAATTCCGAAATACAAGATGATGGAATCTGATATTTCGTCAGCTGTCGCGGATTTATCGCGGGGATTACTGTTTCTGATTTTACTGGCTGTTGTGGTTATTGTTATTTCATTAACAGTATTTCTTGCAGGGAGAAAGAAGAATCTTCATTGATTATTAATTAATTCAATTAAACTGCAAGACTAACACATGAGGCTGTCTTATAAGAATATCACAAAGGAGCACAAAGGACTTTTGAGACTGCCCGTTTTCTCATGACTTCGGTCTTCGGTCCTACCTCATACTTTTTCTCCGGTAATGCTTTATAAAAAAAAATACTTAATTTTGAGTAACAGCAAATCACCAAGGAGCGATTTCCTGTTCAAGAAGTTTTTTATCAATCGGAAAAACATAATAAGATGACAAAACGGAGAGAATTTATAAAAAAAAGTGTTCTGGGAAGCGCTGGTATCGCTATAGGTGCCTCGGGATTCTCTGCAAAGTCCTACAACTCAATCTCAGGCGCAAATGAAAGGATTAATGTTGGTGTAATAGGCATCAGGAATCAGGGCAGTGTTCACATTGACAGCTGGTGCAGTCTGAAGAACAGCCATAATGTGTTTTTAAAGACACTTTGCGACACTGATGAATTACTTTTTGAGTCGCGTATAAAAATGGTGATGGAAAAGGGAGGCAATAAACCTGTTACCGAATGGGACCTGCGTAAAGTATTGGATGATAAGGAGATCCATGCCGTGTCAATAGCAGTGCCTAATCATTGGCACGCTCTGGCAACAGTCTGGGCATGTCAGGCAGGGAAGCACGTATATGTTGAAAAACCTGCGTCCCATAATATCTGGGAGGGTCGCAAAATGGTCGAAGCAGCTCGAAAGACCGGTCTCCGGGTTCAATGCGGCTTAAATAACCGCTCTTCGGCAAATGTAAGAGAAGCTATTGAGTTTCTCCATAACGGTGGCATTGGCGAGCTTTTCATGGCCCGTGCCCTTTGCTATAAAGCACGCGATTCTTATGGTATGGGTAAGGAGAGCACACCCCCGGCCACATTCCATTATGACCAATGGCTGGGGCCTGCAGCCTGGAGACCATACAACGCAAAACGCAGTCATTACTGCTGGCACTGGTACTGGGACACAGGTAACGGAGATACCGGTAATACCGGACCTCATCAGCTCGATATTGCCCGTTGGGGCCTTGGTAAAAATGAACATCCTGTATCTGTTTATTCTACGGGTGGAATTTATGGTTTGAACAAAGATGAGAGCGCTGCAGAAAACAAAACAAAAGGGGTGATGGTTTATGGAGGAGTTGAAGCTTACGGCCGTGATAAAACCACACAGGAGACGCCTAATACCCAGACATGCTCATTCAAATACAGCGATGGAACTTTGCTTGAATTTGAAACACGCGGCCGTTATACCAATCATGAAGGATTCGACGGAAATGAAGTGGGCAACCTGTTCTATGGCAGGGAAGGATGGCTTCAGATAAGCGGGGATACATGGAAAGCATTCCATTCCCGCGAAAAAGTACCCTTTGCCGGTTCAAAAGAGGTCGCTGATCCTAATCCGGCGCCTCATTATGCAAATTTCATCGAAGCTATTCGCGCTGGTAATAACGATCTGCTTCACTGCGATATTAATGAAGGATTTTATTCTTCTTCGCTTCCTCATCTTGCTAATATATCCTATCGCGTAGGAAGAAGCTTAAGATTTGTGGGGGATTCTGAAAAATTCGCAGCCGATCCGGAAGCTGATGCATTACTTACAAGGATCTACCGTATACCTTATGTAGTTCCGGACAAA
>CAYPKL010000268.1:0-3870 GCA_964411285.1 uncultured Rikenellaceae bacterium | reverse complement strand
TGCATCAATCTCTGTACCTGTGAGACCTGACAGAATTTTCAGCAGAGATTCTTTCCTGATCTCATTTTCGCTAATCTGCTGCTCAATCTTTATCTTTTCCGCAGTAAGAACATCAAGGTCTGACTTCATTTTTACGCCATTAACAATCGCTGAACTCACCGATGCCGTGCGTTTTATTATCAGCTCATGATAGCTCTGCAGCAGCTCTTTCTGCCTGTCTAGTAGCAAAAGGCTGAAGTAAAAACCGTTTACCTGCCCCCGAAGCTTATAAATATCCGTTTCTGTCTGTTTTTCATTAATGCTAAGGTCAGCCTTCTCAAGAGCCCTGGCACCTTTTATTGCACCTCCGTCAAAGATGACCTGGTTGATGTCAACCGTAAGTCTATATTGTTCATGAGGCAGTGGTTCTATCATACCGGCAATGCCGGGAATGGGTATGGAGCCCAGCACATCGGCCATATCCAAAACCGATGAGTTATAGATAAAACTGCCGCCGGCATCAAGTGTGGGGAGCCAGCTTTTCGACAGGTTTTTATCCTTCACCGCCGATATCTTTGAATAGGCTTCTCTCTCCGCGGCAATGGGCGTGGCTGCCATTGCCATATTATAGCACTCCTTAAGCGTCAGTACCTTCTGACCATTGAGTCCTGACGCAAAGGGTATAATTAAAACAAACAGGATCAAAACTTTCTTTTTCATTTCTATTTCTTTATTCTTTTCCTTCTTTAATTCTTACTTCCTGCTTCTTCAGAGCATTTATTACAAAATCCGCGGCATATTCTTTTCTTTCCTCTATGTATTGATCAAAATTGTAGCCCATCTTTCCCATTATGGCTGCAATCACTGGTCGGGCAACAAATGGAAAAACACTCATTCCTGCAACCGTTGTCATTAACTGGGGGATATTTTCTTTTGTAATATTGTATTTTTTCAGTTCTTCCTTATGCTGAGTTTCCAGAGTTGTCCACAATTTATTAATATCAATGCTCTGAATAAGCTTCCTGATTCTTTCAGGGTTACGGTGGAATTCGTTTAAAAGAAATCCCGGAAGTCTGGAATTCTTTTGCATGAATGCAATATGTTCCCTGAAAAAGAACCTGATCTTATCCTCCAATGTAAGGTTTGTATCAAAAACAGGAGCGAATTTTGCAAACATTGTTCCTGCTATTTTTTCGAATACGGCATTGAAAAGGTGATCTTTAGTACGGTAGTAATAGTGCAGTAATGCCTTATTGATGCCTGCATGATTGGCTATATCCTGCATTCGCGCCCCGTCCATTCCTTTCTCTATGAAAACATCCGTTGCCGCATCAAAAATCTTCTCTTCAGTTTGTTTGTCTTCTTCAGTCATAATATTTAACCGTTAGGTTTAACCATAAAGATTAAACAAATAGTTTAACCAATTGGTCAAATGTAAAACATATTTTTTTATTATGCAAATATTTTTTAAAAGACAGAAGACAGAAGAAAGAAGACCGAAGAAAGAAGATACCGAAGTTCGAAGAATATAGCCGGATACAAGCACTGTGTTACTTCCGTCTTCGGACTTCCGTCTTCGGACTTCCGGCTATTTCTTTTCGTATCCTACCGGATGGTTCAGCAATAGATATTGAGTATCTTTTAATTTAAGCAGTTCCCTGATTTTTGCTGCTCCAGGGAAACCGGCACGGGGGCGTGTTTTGAGACCTGTACCTGCACAGAAAAGGGCGATGTTTTGGGATACGATCCCGCAATCCATGCTGGCCCATATTAGTTTCAGTGAGTCAGTCCCGGACCTGAACCTTGAGATATCGCTTACCAGAACAAGGTTGACCGGAGCATCAGTTTTTCCGGGCAAATCCATATAATTACCTGTGACTACAGGGTTTAACGCATGCTGCCTGGCATCATAAAAATAGATACCTTCTTCCATAAAAGCAAAAATATCTATATCCTGTGCATTCATCGCAGAAGCTGCAGTACGTTTCCCTTCTTCGGGGCGGTTAATTCCGTTTGCGGCCCAGAGCAGGTCAGATAGTTCCTGTGAAGAGAGCTTCTGCTGCGACCATTCACGGACTGATGCTCTTGCATTAAAAGCCTGCATAAGCGGCAGACCTTTTGTCTTGTCGGGTTGCAGTAAAACAATTGTATCTGTTTCCTGTCCTGTAACCAGAGTGAAAACAAGTATTCCCGTTAATAACGAAATCAGCTTTTTCATCAGTATATAATTTAATTTTAATGGCCTGATGGAACCACACATGATTGATAGTCAATTATATTCACTTGTGTTTATGATTGGGTCAATCATGTGGGTTTCATCAGTATGTGATTTATTTTTAATAAAATATTCTTATAAAATTAAGGTTTTTTGCCGGGAACATCTGTGATTATAGCCTGAAACATATGTGGTGAAGTTTAAAACTAAACAGAAGAGATGTATTATTTACAGGATATTGCAGATTATTCGAAGAAAATATAAATTTGCAACACACATGTGAGTATTCAGAAACTAAAAATTAGAAATTATGAAAGTTGAGGGCAGGCGCACCAGCGAAAATGTTGAAGACCGCAGAGGGATGTCAGCAGGTAAAGTAGCAATCGGAGGGGGGATAGGGACCATAGTTATTGCAGTTATTGTTTTGCTTCTTGGTGGTGATCCAACCCAGGTGGTTGACACAATGCAGCAGGGCACTTCGACTGAAGCAGGACCGGTGACGGCTACAGCAGAAGAGGAAGCAATGGCAAATTTCGTTTCTGTGGTACTTGCAGGGACCGAAGATGTATGGACTAAAATATTCCAGCAATCGAATAAGACATACCGTAAACCTACACTGGTTCTGTTTAGAGATCAGGTGCAGTCAGCCTGCGGATATGCCAGTGGTGCAAGCGGTCCGTTTTATTGTCCGGGAGATGAGAAAGTTTATATCGATCTGGCATTTTTCGATGAGCTGAAATCCAAGTTCGGAGCTTATGGCGATTTTGCAGTAGCCTATGTAGTCTCTCATGAAATAGGTCATCATGTACAAAATCAGCTCGGAATACTCAATGACGTCAACAGTCAGAGATCGAGAATGAGCGAGACGAACTCAAACCAGCTCCTGGTAAGGCTTGAACTGCAGGCTGATTTTCTTGCCGGAATGTGGGCACATTATGATCAGCAGATGTTTAATTCCCTTGAAACCGGTGATATCGAAGAAGCGATGAATGCAGCGGCAGCTGTCGGAGATGATGTACTACAGAAGAGATATCAGGGCAGGGTAATACCTGATGCATTTACTCACGGTTCAGCAGCCCAGCGCAAGGAATGGTTCAGAAAAGGATACACTTCCGGCGATTTTAATCAGGGCGATACATATAATGCTGATATTTAGCAAAGTTGCTGGTTGCTTGTTACCGGTAGTCGTTTGTTTATATTTTCTGGACACTGTACACAGTCCAGACGCATCCATTCCCGTAAGGCTCTGATTTAATCAATTTAAAGGATTGACTTTTATTTATTTCTGAAAACATCGGATAACATTTTTCTCCTACAATTAAGGGATGAATAAGCAAGCTTATTTCATTTGCAAGTCCCTCATTAATAAGCAGGTTCCCAAGGATCATTCCGGTATCAGTAAGTATTCTGTTTATTCTAAATTTATTCTGAAGAATACCGAAAGCATCTTTTAGATCAACTTTCTCTTTTCCTGTCCGGATAAAGCTGTAATTTCTTTCCTCCAGATGTTTGATATAATCTGCCGGCGTGGATTCTGAAATCAGAACAATAACATCCCTGCAATATTCAAATCTTCTGCAGGTGTGAAGCATCCCTTTCAGTCTGCCACCGGAATCAACAACAATCCACCAGGGAAGTTTATTATCACGAACGGGACGTTTAAAATCTTCTGGTGT
>CAYPKL010000267.1:0-3159 GCA_964411285.1 uncultured Rikenellaceae bacterium | reverse complement strand
CACCGCCTGCCTCAAGGATCTGGATACTATTCCGCTCGATCCTGATGTTTTAACCTCAGAAAAGGTTTACAAGGATTACAATAACTATGAAAAGGTCCTTGCAAAGGTTTATGCCGGGCTTGCATTTTCAGGACAAAGGGGACCACACGGGGATGCTGATATTTCAGGTCTTGATGAGGGTGCCAGCACATATACAAGAGCCCTGTTTTATGTCCAGGAAATATGTACCGATGAAGCTATCCTCGGATGGAATGACAGTGACATAAAAGACTATAATGAAATGGACTGGTCCTCGTCAAATGTCTATATCTTTAATATGTATTCAAGGGTCTTTTATCAGATTTCATTATGCAATGAATTCATTCGTGAATCAACTGATCAGAAGCTCGCCGATCGCGGTTTCGATGAGACGCAGAAAGCAACCATTGGCTTGTACAAAGCTGAAGCTCGTTTTCTGAGGGCTTTCAGTTATTATCATGCGCTCGACATTTTTGGAAGCGTTCCGTTTGTAACTGAAGAAGATGCAGTAGGAAGTTTCCTGCCTGCTCAGATATCAAGAGCTGATCTGTTCGACTATATTGAAAGTGAACTGATCGCCATAGAAAGCCAGCTGAAGGCCCCGAAATCCAACGAGTATGGAAGAGTGGATAAAGCTTCCGCATGGATGCTTCTTGCCCGACTTTATCTGAATGCCGAAGTTTATGGCAAGTCAGAAAAATATACCGAAGCTATTACATATTCACAAAAAGTGATTGATGCAGGTTACAGTCTTGCGGAAAATTATGCTCATATGTTTATGGCTGATAACAACACTGCAAACGGGATAATATTTGCAATACCTTTCGATGGTTTGAATAGCAAAACCTGGGGTGGAACCACATTCATTGTCGATGCTTCAATAGGAGGTTCGATGATTCCTGCCAACTATGGAGTAAGTGCAAACTGGTGGGGTTTGAGAGCCAGGCCCCAGTTCGTTGACAAATTTCCTGCCGACGATTCTGATAAAAGAAAAATGTTCTACACAGATGGTCAGACAAAAGACATTGCGGATATGTTCAACTTTACTAATGGTTATGCCATCACCAAATGGACAAATATGACATCAACCGGGGAACCGGGCAAGGACGGAACACATCCTGATACTGATCTTCCGGTTTTCAGGCTTGCTGATGCTTACTTAATGTATGCAGAAGCTGTAATACGTGGAGGTTCGGGGGGAAGTACTTCAGCAGCTCTTGATTATGTAAATGAATTAAGAACAATTGCTTATGGAGACGATTCCGGAAACATTACTTCTGATGAGTTAACTCTCGACTTCATCCTTGATGAGAGAGCCAGAGAGCTATACTGGGAAAGTATTCGTCGTACAGACCTGATCAGATATGGTCTTTTTACGGGCGGTAACTATATCTGGCAGTGGAAAGGCGGAGTTCAGGCCGGTGTAGCAACAGATGTTAAATATAACCTCTTCCCGATTCCTGATGCAGATCTTGGGGCAAACCCCAATCTTGTACAGAACACAGGATATTGATCAATCTAAAAATATACAGACATGAAAAAACTTAATCTGATATTAATTTTCCTTATGGTTTTCTTTACAGCCTGCGAAAAGGACAAGGAAAACGTGGAGGTTAAAAACCCCTGGACACCCAATGAAATGAAACCATTATCCGGCTCGGCATTTGTCCTTTCAATGGACAATGCTGCCAGCACGTTCCAGGAATTTTCCTGGACAGAAGCTGATTTTGGCTTCTCTGCCGCTATAACCTATATTGTACAGGTCGATATGAAAGCTAAAAACTTTGCAACCGCCCTCGATGTAGTTTCAATAAACAATGCGCTCAAAGCCAAAATAACAACCGGCGATTTCAATAAAATACTTTTAGGCGCCGGACTTGTCCCCGAAGAAGACGCTGACCTTGTTTTCAGGGTCAAAGCTACTATTAACCCAACGGTTTACCCTATCTATTCAAATGTGGTTGAAGCTAAAGTTGCACCTTATTCGCTCTACTTTCCTCCAATTTATATGACAGGGGCTGCAACAGGAGGATGGGGATGGGATCAGTATGTTTATAAGGAACTGATAAGCACTGCCCCTAATGTCTATCAGACAACTGCACATTTCCTTAACGGGGAAGCTTTCAGGTTCTTTAAACAGGTTGGATGGGGTCCTACTTCATTCAATTATCCTTATTTCACAACTGTAAGCAACCTCTTTGAAAATGCCGGTGATGGTGACTCTAACCTGAAATTCATTGGCACCACCGGGTATTATAAGGTAACTGTGAACATGACCACCAAAACTGTTACAATGGAATCTGTTGCTGAACCGGTACTTTATATGACTGGAGCTGCTTTGGGCGGTTGGGACTGGACTACTAACTTCGTCCAGCTGACATGGAAAAGCGACGGAATATTCCAGGCTACAACAGATTTTGCCAATGAAACATTCCGGCTCTTTAAACAGGCAGGATGGGGTGATTCATACAATTACCCATACTTTGCAGAAGGTACAGTTTCACCTCTGTTTGAAAATGCTGATGACGGAGATAAAAACTTCAGGTTTATAGGAACACCCGGCAGTTTTACAATGACTGTAAATTTCAATGATCTTACAATTACAATGGTGGCTGCCCCATAAAGCTGATCAGTAAATAAATCTGATACACATCTGACTTAGAGGCTGCATTTATTTAAATGACAGCCTCTATTTCTTTAAGTAGTGAGAAAACAACTTACTGTAATGCCCGATTAATTCAGCTCTATAATCATTGCTGTTTTAGGAGCAATTTCAAAAGATGTGAGATCTTTTATTTCTTTTCCGGTTATAACATCAACTCCGCTTGTGAATCCGTTCATTGCTTCAGAATATCTGTCCCTGGTAATTATCCTGGTATCTTTATCGCTGTTATTGAGGATTATCATTGCTGACTCCTTGTGATTATAACGGAAGTAGACATAAAGGCCATTGTCCGGAATGAAATGCTTTAGCTTTCCGTTATGAATAACCTCTTTCCCTTTTCTCCAGTTTAAAAGCTTTTTTGTAAAGGAACTGGCTTCCTGAACCGTTGATGTAAGGTTATGCCCTGTGAATGCGTTCATTGTGTCGCCAGG
This sequence comes from uncultured Rikenellaceae bacterium, assembly GCA_964411285.1. GTDB lineage: Bacteria > Bacteroidota > Bacteroidia > Bacteroidales > VadinHA17 > LD21. The sequence goes on along the minus strand of CAYPKL010000267.1, from coordinate 45 downwards.
CCACCCTCCCGGGAAGTCTTCTCTGAGAAAACCGTCGCCCAGGTT
>CAYPKL010000266.1:0-11284 GCA_964411285.1 uncultured Rikenellaceae bacterium | reverse complement strand
GTGGTAAAAATTGCAGCAAAAAGAAATATTTTTAAGTTTCTGGTGTGCATGGAATCCGTAAACTGACTAAAGTTTTGATTGTCTGGAGAATATTTAACCGGGGTAAGTTCTGTTAGCTGATCAATATGAATGTGACCTGCGGGTGAAATTGCATATCTTTAGCGATCAGAGACGCAGATCAATAAATATTAATTGTTGATAAATATGGATAGTGTTTTAATTACCGGTGGTAACGGGCTTGTAGGAAGAACCCTTGCACAAAGATTTTCAGAAAAAGGGTACAAAGTAGGTTTACTAAGCAGGTCAGGTGAGAAGGATACAAAATATTCCAACTATTTCTGGGATCCTTACAGAAATGAAATCGATAAGGAAGCACTTTTAAATGCAGATCACATAATTCATCTTGCCGGTGCAAATATCGGAGAAAAGAGATGGACGAAAAGGAGGAAGCAGGAGCTGGAAGAGTCGCGTGTTAAAACCGGAGAATTTATTTTCGAAAAGATTAAAGCAGCAGGAAGGAAGCCTGAAGCCTTCATATCGGCATCGGGAACAGGTTACTACGGCGCCACAACCAGTCAGAGAATATACTCTGAGGATGACAAAAGCGCTGATGACTTTATCGGTGAATTATGCAGGAGATGGGAAAACAGTGCTGACAGATTTGAAGGATCAGGAATCAGGACCGTAAAGATCAGGACAGGGATAGTTCTTGCAGAAAAGGGTGGGGCGCTGGGCAGGATATCTGCTCCCGCAAGGATCGGATTTGCTTCGGGACTGGGAACAGGAAACCAATACCTTCCCTGGATTCATCTTGAAGATCTTTGTAATATATATGTTAAGGCTGTTGAGGATCACGCGATGACAGGCGCCTATAACGCTGTTGCTCCTGAACAATGCACAAATAATGAATTTGTGAAGGCTGTAGCCAGGGCACTTAAAAAACCATTCCTGGCGCCAAAGGTACCATCATTTATGATCAGGATCCTTTTCGGGGAAATGGCAGAAATAGTACTGGAAGGAAGCAGGGTGTCATCTGACAAAATCAGAAAGGCGGGTTACATTTTCAGATTTCCCGAACTTCAAAGCGCGTTAGCTGATTTATTGAAGGCCTGAAAGTCAGTTCCCTGATTTTTTGTCGTGCTCTACCCAGATAAGTTCAGAAACATTAAACCCAATCTCCCGGGCAATTTTCAGATACTTTTGTTTTATTTCGTCTGGTATTTCAGTTTCGCGTGAAAGGATCCACAGGTATTTCAGGTTTTTACCTGCAATAAGGGCGTATTTGTATTCGCTGTCAAGGGCAATTACATTATAGGGAGAAAAAAAAGGTCCGAAGAAAGAGACCTTCAGCTTTGCTTCATCTGGCGCCCCGGCAAATTTTGCTTTTCCTTCAGCCTGGGTCCATTTGTTTGTAACATAATTGAATCCCCCGTTAATAACCTTTATTTTCCCGTCCTGCTCCAACGAATAAATGGCAGTAGTATTATTAAGATTACGCTCGAAGCGGAAGTCCATCCGGGCAATCTCATACCATTTGCCAAGATAGCGTCCTTTATCAAAGGAGGTTACAATAACAGCGCCTTTGGGAACTGTTGAGCATGATAGTAAAGAAATCATTGTAATAATGGATAGAATTAAAAACACAAAGAACTTTTTCATTTTTTTAAAGAAGCAGGTTAACTGGCAAATATAATACAGATTAATGAGACTCAATCCGCAAAATCAAATGAATATTATATCTTTACAGCCTGTAAGAGGATCATTGCAAATCGATATTTTTAATGTCTGGCTACAATTTTAAAAGATTACCGGAATAGAATAAAAAGAGTTCCGAACAATGCAAGAGATTAGTTGTTTTCTTCTAAGTTAATAAACAAAGAACACTGAAATAAATGGCAGTTAATTCAACTTATCCCCTTATAGAAATAGATGGCCGCAATTTGTATTATGCCTATATTGCCGGTGCAAAGAAGATCATTGAACATCAGACGGAGCTAAATAAAATAAATGTATTCCCTGTAAATGACGGAGATACCGGGTCAAACCTTGCCGGGACAGTAAGATCGGTTCTTGAAACGCTTCATCCTCACAGGTCGTATAAAATAACCGCGGACCGGATTGCAGAAGCCTCTATTTTGAATGCAAGGGGCAATTCAGGAATAATCTTTGCCCAGTTTTTATATGGTCTGAGCAAAGAAACCGGTGAATTAAAGTCTGTAACTCTAAGACAGTTTGCAGAAGCATTAAAGAAATCAGTTCATTATGTCTATGAAGCTGTTGCGAAGCCGGTTGAAGGAACTATGCTCACTGTTATCAAAGATCTGGCCGAATATATTTACAGCAGCTGGAATAAATTCACTGATTTCAATCATCTGTTTGTCAGTTCTTACGAAATTCTCTCAAAGTCTCTGCTGGAAACCAAACAAAAGCTGGCAATACTTGAGAAAAATAATGTGGTTGATGCCGGGGCAAAGGGTTTTGTACTTTTTTTTGAGGGTATCAGGGATTTCATTAATACAAGGAACATAAAGGAGTTGATCTCTGCAAGGTCAGTCGTGTATTCATTTCCCAGGGATGAAGATTTAATCTCGGAAAATATAAGTTTCAGATATTGTACCGAAGCCGTTATAAAAGAGTGTTCTGTTGATAATTCTATGCTTATCAGGATACTTGAAAAATTTGGGGATTCAGTGGTTGTAGCCGGGTCGGATACAATTAAAAGGCTGCATCTCCACACTGATACGCCTTCCGTACTGTTCGAAAACCTGAGAAGAAAGGGGACAATTACTTTCCAGAAAGCAGATGATATGGTACGTCATAACCAGATCGTGACAAGCAGGAAATGGAAAATCGCTCTTGTGACTGATTCGACATGCGATCTGGCTCAGGAACTCTACGACCGGTATCAGATCAATATGGTGCCTATTAATATAAATTTTGGCGAGGCTCATTACCTTGATAAGGTTACAATTCAACCTGAGCAGTTTTATTCACTTCTTGACGATACTAAAAGTTATCCTAAAACTTCACAGGTAAATGAAAATACATTCACCAATCTTTTTTCGCACCTCGCATCGCATTATGATTCAGTAATAGCTGTTCATTTAAGCGACCAGCTGAGCGGCACATATTTCAGCAGTCAGAAAGCCGCCCAGAAAATAAGCCGGGAGTTCAATAAACCAGTCACTGTCTTAAATTCCAAAAACCTATCAGGCTCACTCGGACTGATTGTTTTAAGGATTGCCCAGGCCATTGAAGCCGGTTATTCTCATGATGAAATAGTCTCTGAAGCTGAAACCTGGATAAAAAATGCCCGCATCTTCGTCAGTGTGAAGTCACTTAAGTATATGGTTCGTGGGGGAAGGGTCTCCCATACCAAGGGACTTATTGCAAAAATTCTGAATATTAATCCTATAATATCTCTTGACGAGAGCGGAAAAGCTATTGTTTTCGACAAAGCCTTCAGTCAGAGGTCAAATATGGAAAAGGTAATGGGATATGTCGAAAAGATTAAAAAGGAGAGAAAGATCTGGAACTATATTGTGCTCCATGCCAATAATTCTGAGGCTGCGGTATGGTTCACAGATAAAATGGAAAAACTGATAAATAAAAAGCCCGTATCAGTTGTAAATATCTCACCGGTCATCGGAGCTAATGCGGGGCTCGGCGCTGCCTCAATAGCATTACTTTTTGATTAAAATAAACTACTGTAAAGTTAAACCTATTGTGTCGCCATTAGGATTATTTCGGATTTCGGATCTTCGATTTCGGATTTTCAAATCCGCAATCCACGATCCGCAATCCGCAATATTTTAAACGATTATATATTCTTTCTGCTCTTAAGATTATTCGTCAATTTATAATTAACATAACACTACATGACATTTATTCAAGTCTACCTGCAGGCCTTACTGCTGATTCTGGTCTTAATGACCATCCTATGGGTAATGAGCATTATTCTTAAAAATGTAAGTATTGTTGATATTTTCTGGGGTTTGGGATTCGTCGTGACAGCCTGCTTCTATTTTATAAGCACTGACGGTTACCTTCCACGGAAAATTATAATACTGGCTCTGGTATCTTTATGGGGTTTAAGGCTTTCTTCATATATTGGGTGGCGTAATCACGGTAAGGGAGAGGATTTCCGTTACAGGGAGTTTCGAAAGAAATATGGTGAAAAAAGATACTGGTGGATAAGTTTTTTTCAGACATTCCTGCTCCAGGGAATACTTATGTGGCTCATATCAGCTCCTCTCCTCGGGGCCCAGTTATATGGTAAGGATAAAGAACCAGGTATTCTTGATTTTGCAGGAATTTTATTCTGGTTAACAGGATTTATATTCGAAGCGGGTGGAGACTACCAGCTTGCCGTTTTTAAGTCTGATCCGGCTAATAAGGGAAAAGTGCTTAAAACAGGATTCTGGCGTTACACACGGCATCCGAATTATTTCGGCGACTCTTCCGTGTGGTGGGGATTTGGTCTGATCTGCCTTGGTGCAGGAAGTTACCTGCCTGCAGCAGGATCGCTGCTTATGACCGCTTTGATAATCAAAGTGTCGGGAGTAGCCTTGCTCGAAAAAAGTCTGGCCGGTAAAAAGCCCGAGTACAGGGAATACATTGAAAAAACAAGTGCATTCATACCATGGTTCCCGAAGAAATAAAATCTGCCGGGAAATAAGTCATACCATAAAGATTTTAAAATTTTAATTTCTGATACCGATAATATCCGGAATTTTTTTTGCTTTCATTCGAAAAATATTGAACATTTAGTCAATTATGATTGTTTGCTGAACAAACCATAAATTTTATGAACAGATTTTTATCTTTATTATTAATACTTTTTGGAACTTTTAAAATTATATCAGGACAGGTTAATGCCGGAGTCATTAAGGGCAAAGTGTTTGATTCAAAGACAAATGCAGGTGTTCCTTTTGCCTCTGTTCAGGTCTGGGGAACCAATACGGGAGCTGTTACTGATTTTGACGGGAATTTTCTTTTTACCGGCATCAAACCGGGGTATGTTGAACTAAGAGCTTCATCATTAGGATACAAGCCGTACATCTCGCCGGCATTGATGGTCACTAACAGTAACCAGGTCAGTTTTGATATACCAATGGAAGAGCTTGCAATAGGCCTTGAAGAAGTAGTAATAAAAGCGTCACCTTTCTTAAAGAGGATTGAATCGCCGGTGTCGGCCAGGATTATAGGTATCGATGAAATAGATAAGAATCCCGGAGGAAACAGGGATATCTCAAAAGTAATTCAGTCTTTTCCGGGTGTTGCATCAACTCCCGCCTTCAGGAACGACGTTATTGTCAGGGGCGGAGGGCCTAACGAAAACAGGTTTTATGTTGATAACATTGAAATACCATACCTTAATCATTTTTCAACCCAGGGGGCTTCAGGGGGGCCTGTCGGAATTATCAATGTAGACTTCGTTCAGTCAGTTGATTTCCTGTCAGGAGCATTTCCGGCATCACGTGGAAATGCCTTAAGCTCTGTACTGAATTTTACATTTACTGATGGCAACAGAGACAAAATGAAATACCGGGCAACAGTAGGAGCCTCTGATCTTGGACTGACAGTAGACGGTCCGACCGGCAAAAACAGCACTATTCTGTTATCAGTTAGAAGATCCTACCTGCAGTTTCTCTTCAGCGCTTTGAAACTTCCATTTCTACCAAATTATACTGATTTTCAATTTAAATACCGGGTCAGACTTGATGATAAAAATGAGATTACTTTGATCGGACTTGGAGCAAAAGACGATTTCAGATTAAATCTGAAGGCAAATGAAACTGAATATCAGCGTTATATTCTTGATTATATACCGGTACAGGAACAGTACAGTTATGTAACCGGACTGGTTTATAAGCACTTCAGAAAGAAGGGCTATGATACGTGGGTACTTAGTCGCAATTACCTGAATAATACGCAATACAAATATGCAGGTAACATTGAGGCCGATACTAACAGGATCCTTGATTATTCATCGGGTGAGGGAGAGATAAAAACCAGGTTTGAAAGGACTATAATCGGAGATAAAGGGCTCAGGGTGAATTTTGGGGCAGGTTACGAGTATGCACATTACCGGAATTCAACTTTCAGAAAGATTTACACCGGAATTGGTGAAAATGAGATCAACTATGATACAAATCTCAAGCTTGGAAAATATGGCCTTTTCGGACAGGTAAGCAAGTCATACTTTGATGAGAGACTAAGTCTTTCATTGGGGGTCCGTACCGATTTTAATTCATATTCCTCATCAATGGCAAATCCGTTGAATCAGATCTCTCCGCGTTTTTCAGCATCCTATGCACTTAATGATAAGTTTAACCTTAATTTTAGTACCGGCAGGTATTATCAGCTTCCGCCTTATACAGCCCTTGGCTACTCAAGCAATACGGGGATTTTTGTAAATAAGGAAAATAATCTTAAGTACATCCGTGCTGATCATCTGGTAGCCGGTCTGGAGGTTATTCCTTCAGAGAATATTCAGATTACTGCTGAAGGTTTTTATAAGAATTATTCGGGTTATCCTTTTTCCGTGAAAGATCAGGTACCACTCTCAAGCAAAAGCGCAGGATACGGTATTTTCGGGGATGAAGAACTGTTATCGGTATCTGATGGCAGAGCCTACGGCTTTGAGATCCTGGGCAGACTAAAGGAATTTAAAAAGACCAATCTTATCTTTTCATATACTTTTGTCAGGAGTGAATTCAAAGATCTTAATTCGGTGTGGATACCATCTTCATGGGATAACAGACATCTCTTTAATGTTACGGCAACAAAGAAATTCAAAAGGAACTGGGATTTAGGATTTAAATGGAGATTTGTAGGCGGGGCTCCATACACACCTTATGATTTTGAAAAATCTGCACTGAAGGCAGCCTGGGATCTTCAGGGTCAGGGATACCTCGATTATTCAAGTTTTAACAGTGAAAGGCTCAAAGCTTTTCATCAGCTTGATTTAAGGGTTGACAAGCAGTATTTTTTCAAAGGATGGTCACTAATGCTCTATGTTGATGTGCAAAATGTATATAATCATCAGGCTGACCAGCCCGGAATCCTGATAAGGGAATCTGACATTAACGGTAATCCGGTCACTGATCCCGGTGATCCGCTTAAATATTCTCTTAAGTACATCGAAAGCAATTCAGGAACAGTGTTACCAACAATCGGGATAATTATAGAATTATAAATCTCCGGAAATGAACAGAACCGTATTAATTTCAATTATAATATTGACAGTTGCCTGCTCGGCAGGATCATTGAATAAAAAAAGGAAAAACATTGAAGAGCAAACCCAGCTTTCTTCTAATATTAACGGGAAGGGGCCTGAAATTGTCATAGATCTCAGAAGAGGTGAATCTTTCTACTACCCGCTTTTCGCGATATGGATCGAAGACAACCAGGGGAAATACATTCAAACCCTCTATGTGGCTAAATCTGTTGCTACGGGTATTTATAAATATGCTAAACCTGATGGCAGAAAATGGACTGCAGCAGAAAAGAGAGCCCCACAGACGCTGCCGTACTGGGCGCATAAAAGAGGTATAAAAGCTTCTGACGGTCTTTATATGCCCGATTCAGCAACGCCTGTTCCGGATGCATATACCGGAGCTACACCAACTACAGGATTTATACTTATATCCCGTGCCGACGAAGTCCTTCCCGGCAGATTTAAAGTAATGCTCGAAATAAATCAGAACTGGGACTGGAACGATTACTGGACAAACGACAAATATCCGGAAGATGACAACTACAAGATGTCGTGCCAGCCTGCGCTCATATATGAAGTTGATATTGACCTGGGGTCGCTGAAAGAGTCCTACCGGATGAAACCTGCAGGACACAGTCATTACTCTGGTAAAACCGGTGAATTGTTCACAGATCTCAGCACACTGACAACTGCTTTACAGATAGCTGATTCCATAATTGTAAGGATAAAATGAATCTTTGTCAGTTTGATCTTTCTTTTGCCCAAAGCATCTCAATATTTACTTCAGCACTACTGACATCTCAAACTTATATTATAAAAGGGATCACAGCTTTTCTCTTTCCGGGGAAGTCACTGAAATGACTCTTATACCATTTGTGGGAAGCAATTGCTCTGGGAAAAAGGTTTGCGAAAGTAAAGATAAAGAAAGCCAGTCCCGGCACTGACCAGGTTGCGATTGCCCAGCCTGCCCATTCAATCATCTCTCCAAAATAATGGGGATTTGATATATACTCGAAAAGCCAGCCATGAGGTAAAAAATAATTATCCGGACTATGTCTTCTGAGTTTACGGAACTTTTCATCAGCGATCTTATTGATTATAAAACCGGTGGCAAACAATAAGATGCCGGCAATAAATTTCCAGGAAAGAAGATAAGAAAGATCGTATGAATTATAATGAAAAACTCCGTAGCCGTTAATAAAGCCGTTAAGGCAGTTGAATACAAATGCCATCAGGACAAGGACGACCGGATAAGCTTTCTCTCTTCCCGATTGCATGAACGGATAAATAAATGAACGGTGCAGATAATGTATCATCCACAGGAACAGGAAAATAATCTGTGGCAGGGATTTATGATCTGAAGTGATAAATAAGACGAGTATTAAAGCCGGAGAAGGAAATTCCATTATCATCCAGGCCCATTTTGATCTGATAACAGATCCCCATCCTTTTCTAAGAAATTTCCCGTAAGGAGCAGAGATGAAAAACAAGAGAATAAAAACTACCACTGCAGCGCAGATGATCAGAATGATTGAGAACTTATAAAGATGATACATATGACCCTGGCTTAAATTCATTTCTGATTTATTTCTGTTTTAGTCTTTTATCCTTCCAATACTAATTTCTATTGAAGTATTAAAATAACAAATTATAATTTAAATCCGGGGTTACTTAAAATTATCCTGAGCTTGAAAAATCCCTTTTATATTAAGGAGATTTTGATAGTGCAATTTATATACAAATATTTGATAATTTTGCTTCACTGAAATAAGGTCAGTTATTGAATTCTACAATGCCAAATCTTGAAAAGTATTTTGAAAAATTTCGAAAGAATATTATTGGTATTGATGCCAGTATTGAAACACCTTATGGAATCAAAAAGCTTATTTATGCCGACTGGATTGCAAGCGGCAGGTTATATGAGCCGATAGAAAGGAGAATTTCAGAAGATATAGGACCTATGGTAGGTAATACCCATTCAGAGTCGTCAGCAACCGGAAAAGCAATGACAGAAGCCTACCATATGGCCCAGAAAATTGTTAAGCGTCATGTAAACGCTGATGAAGATGATTTACTGATCTTTACAGGGACGGGCATGACATCGGCAATTGCCAAACTTCAGAGAATACTCGGGTTAAAAGTACCGGAGAGGGCAATTAACTATTGCGTCTATAATCATGGTGAATATGACAATTGCAGGGAGATACCCAATGCGAACAGACCTGTGGTTTTTATAACTCATACCGAGCACCACTCAAACCATACATCATGGTTCGAAACGCTGGCAGATGTTGTTGTCCTTGAGCCATCAGCCGGTCTGACTGTTGACCCTGCCTTGCTCAGGAAAGAAATTGTGAAATACAAAGACAGACCGTTGTTAATTGGCTCGTTTTCTGCCTGTTCCAATGTTACAGGATATATGCCTCCTTATTATGAACTGGCTGAAATCATGCATGAATTCAACGGATATTGTTTTGTTGATTTTGCAGCATCAGCTCCGTATGTTGATATTAACATGCATCCGGGAGACAAAATGCAGGATTTGGATGCTGTTTTCTTCTCACCTCATAAATTTCTTGGTGGACCCGGGAGTGCCGGTGTCCTGATTTTCAACAAGCTCTTGTATAAGAATGAAACACCGGATACTCCGGGAGGCGGAACGGTTAAATGGACAAACCGCTGGGGTGGTTATAGCTATATAAGTGATATTGAGGTAAAAGAAGACGGTGGGACACCGGGGTTCCTACAGGGAATAAAGGCAGCCCTGTCGATAAAGTTAAAGGAGAGCATGGGGACTGAAAAAACAGCACAGCGGGAGGCGGAGCTTACCGGGCTTGTTTTCAGAGAATTATCTGGAATAAATGGATTACATATTCTTGCAGAGAATATAACTGAGAGATTAGGTGTTTTTTCCTTTTACATTGATGGAATACATCATAACCTGATCACCAAATTGCTGAATGACAGATTTGGGATCCAGGTTCGTGGAGGGTGCTCATGTGCAGGGACATACGGACATTTTCTTTTAAAAGTGGATATTAAGCTTTCGAAGGAGATTACCGACATGATTGAAGCCGGTGATTTATCGATGAAACCTGGTTGGGTAAGATTATCATTGCATCCCACGATGACGGATGAGGAGTTGTTTTTTATAACTGATGCAATAAAGCAGGTTTCGCAAAATGCCGTTGAATGGAGTAAAGAATATATTTATGACCAGCACATAAATGAGTTTCATCATTTCAGTTTTCCTGAAAGGCATGCAGCGGAATATTATGACTGGTTCAGTATTTAACCGGGACTGTTTTTATTTTCCTTTTTATTACTAATTTTGCACTTTCAAATTCCGGTTCGTAGCTCAGCTGGTAGAGCACGTGACTCTTAATCATGGGGTCGAGGGTTCGAGCCCCTCCGAGCCGACAATCTCTTAACGCAATTGCTCATATATTAAGCGATTGCGTGTTTATTCATAAGATGATACCCTGAAATTTCTGAAGTAGTATATTTTGTCTCTATCGGTAATTTCTCTTATTCCCCTGCAGGGATTTCCTGCAGCAACCACATTGGCAGGTATATCCTTAGTCACCACACTTCCAGAGCCTATAACTGAGAAATCTCCGATTGTAATACCCGGATTGATCACCACACTGCCACCGATCCAAACAAAATTTCCGATATGTACAGGGAAGGCAAATTCGTACTCAGGGATTCTCAGCTCATGATGCACAGGGTGGCCTGCAGCATAAATTCCCACGTTAGGACCTATAAGAACATTATCCCCAATCTCGGTCTTTGCACAGTCGAGAATGATAAGGTTAAAGTTGGAATAGAAATTATTGCCTATTGAAATATTGGATCCGTAATCACAGTGAAACGGAGGTTCAATAATGAATTTTTCACCGGTTTTGCAGAATAGCTTCCTTATTATCTCATTCCGCCTGTCAACTTCTGACGGAGGCAGGGAGTTAAACCTGAATATCTGTTCTTTTGTATATTTTCTTTCTGTAAAAAGCTCATAATCGGAAGCTTTATACAGTTCACCTTTAAGACTTTTTTCCTTCT
>CAYPKL010000265.1:0-8726 GCA_964411285.1 uncultured Rikenellaceae bacterium | reverse complement strand
ACATGAATAGCAGCAGCCCTTCCAATTTCAGGAGGACAGACTGGTTTCTTTCTTGTTTTTATACACCCGATAAAGTTCTTTGCATGCTCCCCATGTGACTCTTTTCCTTCTGTAAAGCTAAATTCTTCAGTCTTGCCTTTTTTTGCCTGGCTGTCCCATTCAGGCTTTACAATAAGTTTGTTGCGATCGACAATAAGTGTTGCCAGATCTCCTGTAAATGCAAGACCGTAAGGTGAATCATATGGCCCGCTTTGTATACCGGCAGTCATATCCCAGTTGATCACGAAATCATTCTTTGGATATATTACATTCATCGAATCAAAAGTTTCCCTCATTCTCGGCTCCTCAAAGGTGTTAGCCCCATAAACAAGTACCTTTTCAGGTGCCATTTTAATATCCTTTGCCCAAAGAGCTATATCTATCAGATGAACCCCCCAGTCTGACATCAGTCCTCCTCCGTAATCCCAGAACATTCTCCATACACCATGAAACCTGTTTTTATTAAATGATCTTAAAGGAGAAGGACCAAGCCACATATCAAAATCAACCCCGTCGGGTACAGGCTCATCCGGAACAATTGCCTGTCCAACCCCATATGTGAAGTTAGCCCAGATATTAACTCTTCTGAGCTTTCCGATCTTTCCTGAATTGATTATCTCCATAGCTTTCTGAAATACAAAACCGCTTCGCTGCTGCTGACCAACCTGCACTATCCTTTCACTGTAATAATTGGCAGCCTGCACCATAATGTTGCATTCGGCAATGGAATTAGCCATTGGCTTTTCAACATAGACATCTTTTCCTGCCTGAAGTGCATAAACGGTCATAAGGCAGTGCCAGTGATCAGGGGTTCCTATTATCACAGCATCAATATCTTTCTGTTCAAGGAGCTTTCTGAAATCCTTGTAAAGTTTCGGGGTCTGATTGAATCTTTTTTTCAAATCAGCTGCCTTTTCGTTGAGTACATTTTCATCCACATCGCATAGGGCAACACAGTTGACACCCGGATTCGAAAGATGATGCTGGAGGTCGCCATAACCCATATTTCTGCAGCCTATCAGAGCAACATTCAGAGAATCGCTCGGAGAAATTTCTGACGACCATACCTCTGAAGGAATGATGGTAGCCATTCCCATTCCTGCAGAAGTGAGTGCAGTTCTGCTTATAAATTTTCTTCGGTTCATGGGTAAGATAATTAGGGAATTGTTATTAATTTAACACAAGGTTATTTACATGTTCGATAATCAGTAATAAATATAGCATGAAAAAATTGAATCTTCTTATCCCTGCTTCATTTTTGATACTATTCATTTCGTGTACAAACAAGGCAGGTACTAATAATTTGCTTTATGACACTCTCCTGGTCAGCGATACAATCCAATATCATCCGGTGAGAGTAAATAAATCCGACGGATCGATCCTTCCATGGTTTTCAGCGGACAAAGGGAAATCTTACGATACAACCTTAATGCTCGTCTGGGATTTCTGGAATAAAATGGAGAGAGACTCCAACGGATTGAAATATTATATGAATCATCAGGTATGGAAACCTGAACATGACATGCGGGGACTGGGAGGAGACCAGATCAATATGGCTTTATCTTCATGGACACTCCTGTATGCTTATACAGGATATCCTGAAATTATTGAAAACATGCGTTATCTGGCAGACACATATCTGGCCCGTTCATTGTCGGAACCTGCTGATGAATGGCCATATATTCCTTATCCGTATAATACAGATATTCATTCAGGTATCTATGACGGAGATATGCGTAACGGTAAATATATAACTCAACCTGACAAGGCAGGGAGCTTTGGTTATGAATTGATAAATCTCTATAAGATTACAGGCGAGTTCAAATATCTGGAAGCAGCGATCAGGATAGCAGGGACTTTAGCCGGCCACTTAGAAGTGGGAGACAGTCTTAAATCGCCTTTACCTTTCAGGGTCAATGCAAAGACCGGAGAGACTGGTTCGTTGTTTGACAATATGGGTTCAGGAAAAAAAGTCAGGGCCGCCTTATATACGACCAACTGGACAGGAACCATGATGCTTTTTGAGGAGCTCACAAAGCTTGACAAGGGTAAAAAGGATTTATATGAGAAGAATTTTAAAATCATTTTTGACTGGATGAAGGGATATCCTCTTAAAACAAACAAATGGGGACCATTCTTTGAGGATATTCCGGGCTGGAGCGACACCCAGACCAATGCTATAAGTTTTGCCATGTTTATACTAAATCACAGTGACCTCTTTCCAAACTGCAAGGAAGATGTGAAAGGAATTATTGACTGGACATACCGGGAACTTGGCAATCACGAATATGAAAAGTACAAAGTGGTCGTAATGAACGAGCAAACTGTCTATCGGGTCCCCGGTAACAGCCACTCATCACGCCAGGCATCAGTAGAGCTTATGTATGCGGTACTTACAGGAGATACCTCATTTACCGCCAATGCCATCCGGACTCTTAACTGGGCCACATATACTGTTGCCGCTGACGGAAGCAACAGGTATATCCGGGATGATATCTGGCTTACGGATGGTTATGGCGACTATGTAAGGCATTATCTGAGGGCAATGGCGGTTATGCCCGGACTGGCACCTGCAGAGAACCATATTCTGAAATCGACAGCCACAGTACGGTCAGTTATTTATGATGATGAAAAGATCTCAATCACGACCTTTGAAGAATCGGGCGAAATGCTTCTTCGATTAATGTCGGAACCGGAAGAAATAAAATTGAATGGAGTAGTGTTTCCCCAGGGTGATGCCAGCGCCGGACATTACTGGAAATGGAGCTCCCTGGAGAAAGGAGGGACAGTCAGTATCAGTTATGCCGGTGGTAATCAGATCGAAGTTATTTTAAAGAAGTAAGAAAACAGGCAAATCAATATAACCAATGACGGGCTCTGTGCCTGCCGGCGGACAGGCCTGGTTTACCTCAATAAACAGGACCAATTTATCCAGACTGATTTAAGGCAGTAAACAGTACCATTTACACTACCTGTACCTTTTATCCCTGCGATCGTCATATCAGCAGGACTTTTACCACTGTTTACAAAGCATTTTGCAATCTGCACGATTCCGTCATTTGCAAAGAGTTCCAGGGAAGTTCTGTCAACTATTAACCGGAGTCTGACCTTATTACCTGCCGGGGTCAGTGGGGCTTTAGTGCCTTCAAGCTCTATTGTCGATTTTTGCAGGTTGTATTTGATTTTTTGTCCGAAGATGCTGATACTGAAAATCTCAGATGTGTCAGCAGTTACTCCTGATTTTAGATCTATTGACAGATTTATATCAAAAAGCTCTCCTTTCAGGACGGGAAGTGTTACAGGATCATTGATTCCCCTGAATTCTGCCGAGAAATTCTCAGGTCCTGAAACTCTGAGCGATTCCAACTCCTTTGCAGGTTCGATAAACATGCGGATACCTTCACTGGTTGACCTGAGGGTGATCACCCTGGGGACCGTAAACTGTTGGTTGAACGGCATTCCCGGGTACCTGCCTCCCGACATCCAGGAGAACATAATCCTTCTGCCATCTGACTCAGGGATATCGCTGTAAGTCTGGGCGGCATAATCATTCCCTCCGTATTTGGCACTGAAAGGGCCTCCCTCTTTTGTAAAGGTAGTACCGTCGAATGTTCCGATGAGATATTTGCCATTTCCGCCCCAGAACACCCATTTTCTTATATTGTTGTCCCTGTCAACAGGCAGTTCGAACATGTCGGGACATTCACTGCACCCCATATCTTTGATATCACAGATTTTTTTCCAGCTGATAAGGTTATCTGACGAAAAAAGTGCGTAATCTTCCTTGTCCATATAAAGAGCCATTATCCACTTGCCTTTATTCCCATTTATATTACTTTTTTCCTCATACCAGAAAACCCTGGGATCGCGATTCCCTCCAATAATATGCGGAATTACAGGATTCAGGGGGTACTTAATCCACGTATTACCTTCATCAACAGAATAAACCATCGACTGGGCAGAGGGACCTTTACCGCGGTCTGCTCCGGTGGATGTATAAAATGCTACAAGGGGAGGATTTTCAATATTGCCTGATTTATCCATTTCAGGTTTCTTTTGCAGGTCGGAACTGTTTTTCCAGTCAACCACTGCCGAGCCTGAAAATACAACACCATTTTTGTCAGGCAGAACAGCATCCGGTTTTTCTGTCCAGTGCAGCAGGTCATTGCTTACAGCATGCCCCCAAGTCATGTTTCCCCAGCTTGTTCCAAAGGGATTATGCTGAAAAAACAGGTGATATGTACCCTTATAAAAAACAAGACCATTCGGATCATTTGTCCAGCCCCGGCGCGGTGAAAAATGAAACTGAGGACGGAGCTCCTCCTTATAAACAGTTTCATTATCAGCCATTTCATCCGACATCTTCACAAAACTTATCCACTTTGAATCAATCGTTGCTTTTTCTGCAGTCAGCACCAGCTTTTTTCCGTTCCACCGGCTTACCTCAAGATTGGCATAAAAGTCAGGATCTTCAGGAGCAAGCTCAATTTCAAATTCATATTGCTTTTGTCCGTTAATGTTGATGGTCATCCAGGTTTTTGGAGCACCTGTTTTAACAGGAAGATGAACAAACTTATTTTTTATGGTCGTGCATTCATAAGACTGAACCCGGAACTGACCATTGATTGTACCAGTTTGTAATACTGATCCCAAAAAACAGACAATCAGTATTTTGTAGAAAATATCTGACATATTTCTTAATATAATGGATTTGTATTGAAGTGAATATATAGTATAGTTTCTGGGCTGAATAACTGTATGATATTTAGGGTATTACTCTTATTTCATATACATTGGCTTCATACTCTTTCCCAAAGGTGACCGCAAAACCCTCACCCGCCAGCTGCCTTCCAGAAAGGACTGTAATTTCTTTACCTTCAGGAGCAAGTAATACAGAATAATTCCTGTCCGGATCAAGATTCTCAACAAAGACACTCCTTGTTTTTTCATGAGCTCCCTGCCTGAATATGCCTATTATCCCGCCTTTTTTATTATCTGTGTTTATCCTTGACCATGCATCCCATGAACCTTCTGCCGGCTCACCGAAACCCGGAAGATCCTGTCTGAATGACATATAATTATACTTATCCTGCATCCTGATTATCCAGTCAGCCCATTTTTTTATTGAGGCTCTTTTTTCAGGAGAGAGCTTCCTGGGATCACCAAGCACTATCGGTAAGGTCCCAATAAGTGACTTGAGATCAAATTCGAAGTTCTTACTGTCAAGAGGAAGGTTACCTATAACAAGTGAACCGGCAGGTAGTGCTGGTGATCTCCACCATGCCAGCTGCCTCATTCTTAGAGCTCCAGCAGGGAACGGATTTTCAATATTTGATAGCCAGTTTCCTTCAGCATGCCTGGCAAAAGCATAATCCTGAAGCTGAAGTTTACCTGCCGTTTCAAAAGTGCAGTCTATAAACAGATCGGGAGCTTCCTTGTGAAGTTCATCAAAAAGCTTCAGAACATTCTGATAGATAATAATAAATGATTCCTCATGATCGCGGTGTAATGGATGGTCTTTGGCATAACAGCCAGAAATCTTTGGATCATTTATATAAGCACTTGTCACAACCGAGAAATCAAGCTTGGCATAAGCCAATCCATGCTGCTTTACAAGGTTGAGGATTGATGATTTTATATAATTGATCCAGTCTGTCCCAAAGCAACTTGTATAAAAATCCGGGGCGTCCGATCCTGTATGAAGATTACCTTCTTTCCCGGATTTATCAACAACAAACCACTCCGGATGGGTCTGAAATACTTTCGAATCGGCCGTGGCAGCCCCTATGCTTATCCACAGACCTGGTTTCATTCCGAGTGATCTTATGTAGTCGAATGTCGATGAGAGATCTCCCGGGAACTTATTCCGGTCGACAAGCCAGTCGCCATAATTGCCGCCCCATCCTTTCCCTGTTGTGACCTTACCATAGTTGTACTGCCATCCGTCATCAATAATAAACTCCTGGATTCCGCATTCAGATGCGGCTCTGGCAATATCGCGGATGAGAGAATCATTAACAAAAGTACGGAATGGATACCAGGTGTTATAAACAAAGAGAGGCTTGGTTTTAATCATTGATATTCTTGTTCCAAGATGGTCTCTGACAAAATCTCCAACTACTGTATTTACTACTTTAAATCCATCATCAGTTCCTGAATATAAGGCAACAAAGGTTGCAGGAGATTGCCACGTCTCTCCCGGCCTGAGCCATTTTCTGAACGGAAAGTCTTGTTCCGGGTGCGTCAGACCAACTTCCGCATTTCTGTCAGTTGTATGAAATACTGTTCTTTTCAAAACTCCGGGAGCCTCATTGCCAAGTGCCAGGCCGGCTCGTAAGGTAGTATTATGAATTACAACCACAGGATCGTCCCAGTTACCTGTATAAGGACCAAGGTGTTTCATCCGGGCATAGTTGTGATAAACCCAGGTTGTAACATAATCGAAATTGAGGATTAAGGCTTCATTGTCCACACCCTCAAGTTTCATATCAGATCCTGTTCTGTTGGTAAATGAAATATACTTTCTTATAAGCGGCAGATCATCATATAACAAGTATGTAACAGCTATTTCAATTCCCTTTGCTGCCCCTTCTGCTTTAAGATTAAGAACTGCCCCACTGCCTTTAAAATCAGTTGAAACAGGTTCGATCCCGGTTACTGTCCATCCTGAAAAACTGCTCACCGGTTTGTCGTCGAGGATGAATTTAAATTCAGCAGACCCATTTAGGATATAGTTTAAATTAAATCCGTTAAGGAACAGCCCTGTAGATAAAACAGAATCATTTCTTATCTCAATCTTGCGTGAAATGGTCTTGTTTGACAAGACCAGTGTTTTTCCATCAAACCTGAAAACTTCCTGTGATAGTCCTGCAAATGAAATCAGGAGCAGGGATGATAAAATGCTCAGTTTAATAAATTGTGGCTTCATAATCCGGTTTTATAACTGATATTATTTGATATTGTCTTCTAAAAACTTAGTGATCACCGGGATAAGATTTCCAGCTGTCCTGATAAATCAGCCATTGGGATCGCTTATTTTGGCAGATACTATTCCTCATTTCAAAGAGTATAAGATGATCGAAATTCTACCTTACATTATTTTTAGTAATTACCGGCTCTTTCCAGTTACAGTCGCTGTTTGAGACTCTGAAACCGGTTCCATTTGTTAATTTAATTGCAGCCTTATTTCCAGAATTAACGGAGGCTTCACCATGAAAACGGTCCAGATTTAAATTGTCAAATTCATTTACCTCAATTGCATTTGTAAAAAAATCAGGCAATTCCGGATCCCATTTTAATTCAAATCCACTGACAGACAGGTTCCTTATATACTGTGCATAAATGCCGGGGATATCATGTTCAAAGATCTGCATCGCCTTTGGGGTTGCAGGCCTGAGGTCAAAATTACCTCCATAGTCTGCTGTTTCTTTTCCTATTCGAATATGGAGACGCAGATTGTTGAAAGCAATATTCTCAATCATACTTTCTTTTAGTCCGAAAAGTATAATTCCCTGTTCGCCTGTTGCAGTAATATTGTTAAATGTTACATTTTTTATCTGTCCCGCCGGTTGTCCCGGAAATCTTGAAATACATGACAGATGGATCGGTTCACCGTTACCCCACCACTGACCATTGTACAACCGTGTTTCAATTATTATGTTGGTGAAGATCAGCTCCTCTATGTCAGTGCTGTCATGTGCAAAAATTCCTATACCCCTGTGTGAGTCATATATGGTTATGTTTGAGAAATTACACCTTCGTATAGGATGCTGACCATAGCCGATCCTTATACCGGCGGATGCCGATCGGAGTTGGCAGTTGGTTACATTGAGATTCTCAGCATAGACCGATTTGTTTCCATATCTGTGTGATTCCTGAGCAGCCATTCTTACACCAGGATTGTCTTCATCCCTTGAAAAGCCTGTGAGGACAATAGCATCATCCCCTGCTGATATGTTGCAGTTGGAGATACGTATATTCCTCGATGCAGTGCAATGAATCCCGTCACTGTTAGGAACAAGGATATTGTTCAGGATCGTGATGCCGTCAATCAGCACATCCTCACAATAGCCGAAACGTGTTGCCCAGACAGGTGTGTCTTTAATTGTTATATCCCTGAGCGAGATTTTTGTACAGTGAAAGAAAACGATTGTCATACCTGGCGCTCCTGTTCTTTTAATAGGACCATCAGTAAAAAACTTACCTTCAGGCATATAATCGTTTCTTTGCCTTATCATATTCCTGTCGAACTCATCCCAGAGATGGTTTTTCGTGGGGTCATAGAAGCTTGTTCCCGAAGCATCAATAGTACCTTCACCAGTGAAGGAAATGTTAAAGGCATCCTCTGCATAGAACATACCGTATAGTGTATCGCCTGCCCTGTAGTCATCGAGATAGGTACTTCCTTTCAGCACTGCACCATTTTCTAAGTGAAATGTAACATTGCTTTTCAGGAACACAACTCCTGTAATAAATAATCCCGGAGGAACCATTACTCTTCCTCCCCCCGAAGAAGAACACTCATCAACTGCTTTCTGGATTGCGGCTGTGGAGTTCTGTCCTCTAACAGCCCCGAATTCTGTTATAAGAAAGTCCTTAGATAGGAGGGCTGTATTTAGTGCAAGAAATACTAGTAAGGAAGTGTAAATCTTTTTCATATCTAAGAAGATTTGTAATTAAAAAGGTAT
>CAYPKL010000264.1:0-3513 GCA_964411285.1 uncultured Rikenellaceae bacterium | reverse complement strand
GTAATCCTCAGGCCTTTCAACAATCAATTCTTTTACAGGATTGTTGTGAATATAATCCAGTTTTTCATCAAAAAACTTGTTTGAAGATACCATTTCAGGGTGATTTCCATCCTGCCAGACCGGAAAACTTTAAAAAATTTCTACGGTTGGGTTTCATAATATCTTATTTTAAATGGTTTTTAAATATTCTTACTCCAATGTTAAGAAATTATTTCCTTATCTGAAAAATTGTTGATGTTAAGCAGCTGATTTTTTCTATGAAATCGGAACACCATGGCACCGATTGCAAATCGGCGCCAGCGGACCCAGAGGAACAACAGGGCACCGATTTATCTGCGGTGAGCTCCCTTGGGTCGGTTGGCTTTGCCGAGCTCACAATAGACTGTCATCTTGTCCGCTGGCGCGGATTTGCAATCCGTGCCCTTTGGTAGTCTTCAATCCATACCTTAATGAGCATCTATTTATATGTTCGTTGTTTTACAGATTCCATCACTATCTCCAAATAATTATCCAAACCGGCATAATTCCTTGCAGAACTAAACAAGTAATCCTCAGGCCTTTCAACAATCAATTCTTTTACAGGATTGTTGTGAATATAATCCAGTTTTTCATCAAAAAACTTGTTTGAAGATACCATTTCAGGGTGATTTCCATCCTGCCAGAATTTATAGTTTTTTATTCCTCTTATATATTCTCCGGCTCTTCCAAAGTAATCAAGCATCCAGTCTCTTCTGCTTTCAGACTCTTCAATTATCTGCCTTATAATGGCCTTGGAAGTGAATTTTTTAAAATCCCGAAGGATATCAGACAAGGTGTTTTTACCTTCTGCCCTTGCTATTAAATGAATGTGACTTGGCATAATACAATATCCAAATATTACCAGTCCTTTCTCTTTCTGACAATACTCTAAAGAATCTGCTATTGTTAATTTATAGATATTCCTTGTAAAAACATCTATCCATCCGACTACTGTAATGGTAAGGAAATATGCCTTATTGGCATCCCAAATTTTATATTTATCTGACATAGCACGAAGAATAAAACAGGAAATTACGAAATCTTTTTGTTTCAGACAAAATAAAACAAATTGGCACCGATTGCAAATCGGCGCCAGCAGACCCAGAGGAACACCATGACACCGATTGCAAATCTTTGCCAGCATAAATTCCGCTGCGATGGTGATATTGTACTTTGTCCCTTGTTTTAACCTTAGGGCACCTTTGTGGTTAATTCTTAAATAGTTGAACCACAAAGGATCACAAAGTTTAACTCAAAGTCGCACAAAGGGAAAATCTGCACCAGTATGATCTATATTACGATTATATTGATTATAATTGTAAACAACAATCAATTCCTGATAACTTCAACCTGAATCTTATAAAATGAAAAAGATATTCCTGACGATTTTCGGAGTATTCTTTGCTGTCACCGGATCAGCAAAGGAATACCATGTTTCCTTGAATGGCAGCAACACAAATGACGGATCATCCTTAAAACCATTCAAAACAATTTCAGCGGCAGTTTTAAAAGCTTTTCCCGGCGATACAATTACTGTTCATACAGGCACATACCGGGAATGGATTAATCCGTTAAGGGGTGGTGAAAGCGATATTAAAAGGATAGTTTACAGAGCTGCACCGGGAGAGAAAGCAGAGATTAAAGGCTCGGAAATAGTAAAAGGATGGACGAAAGAAAAAAACGGGGTCTGGAAAGTCACAATACCCAATACCTTATTTGGTAATTATAACCCTTATCAGGATTCAATTTACGGCGACTGGTTCTATAATAAAGGAAGGAAGCATCATACCGGGGAAGTATTCCTGAATGGGAAATCACTCTTCGAGAAAGAGAAACTTGAAAAAGTCCTGATCCCGATTCCTGATACAGGTATTAAAGACACTGAAGGCTCTGCTTATACCTGGTATTGTGAAAGTAACGCTGATTTCACGACAATCTGGGCTAACTTTCATAAGTTCAACCCAAATAAAGAACTGACTGAGGTCAGTGCCAGGAGAACCTGTTTCTATCCCGACAAGCCGGGGATAAATTATATTACGATCAACGGGTTTTACATAAGCCAGGCCGCCACACAATGGGGCGCCCCTACAGCTGAACAGGTCGGTATGGTATCGACCCACTGGAACAAGGGATGGATCATTGAAAATAACGTAATCAGCGATTCCAAATGTTCAGGTATAACCCTGGGAAAGGAGCGTGGAACGGGCCATAATGTGTGGTCGGCTGATCAGGGCAATATATACAATGACGGGAATATTCATTATATTGAGGTGACCTTCAGGGTGCTTAGAAATGGCTGGAATAAGGAACACACAGGTTCACACATTGTAAGGAACAATGTAATATTCAACTGCGAACAGACCGGTATTTGCGGGAGCATGGGAGCAGCCTTTTGTATAATTGAGAACAATCATATTTATAATATCTGGACAAAACGGCAATTTGAAGGAGCTGAAATAGGAGGAATAAAATTTCATGCCGCTGTGGATGCCGTCATAAGAAATAACCGGATCCACGATACCGGAAGAGGGTTGTGGCTCGACTGGATGACCCAGGGAACAAGGGTGTCGTCCAACTTATTCTATAACAATGATCTGGAGGATATCTTCCTGGAAGTAAATCATGGTCCCTTTATCGTCGACAACAATATCTTATTATCACCTTCCTCAATAAAAACACAATCGGAGGGAGGGGCATTTGTTCATAACCTGATCGGCGGTACAGTGCATAACTGGAGCGAACCTAACCGGTTCACCCCCTATTTTCTTCCTCACTCGACCGAAATTGCAGGTCTTACAACTATTTACGGTGGTGATGACAGATTTTACAATAATATATTTATCGGACCGGGAAGCAAAGAAGTAAAGGAAAAGGAAAGGTTCGGATTAAGCGGTTATAATAACTCAAAACTTATGACATGGATGGATGGTAACATTTATTGCAATGGCGCCAAACCTTCCGCCAAGGATGAGAATTTTATGCTCCTTCCGGATTACAATCCAGATATAAGAATGACAGAGGAAAACGGACATGGTTACCTGAACCTGACTTTAAACCAGTCATTTTTTTCGCACAAAGTGAAACCGGTAACCACCGGATTATTGGGTAAAGCAAAAATCCCCGGGGCAGCCTTTGATAATCCTGACGGTACTAAGCTGAAAATAGACAGAGACTATTTTGGAAAAAAGCGTTCTGATGAAGAAAACAGCGCCGGACCTTTTGTTAGTCTGAAGGCTGAAAAAACAGTGCTGAGATTGTGGTAGAATCAGTTATTTAAATCTTCCGGGTCCTGCTGGATAATCATTGACAGGATGCAATTAATAGAACAGTTTATTAAAATCCCGTCTGATATTCTGCATTCATTGTACTCAGGCACCAGTTTTAAAAGTGATTTAAATCACTTTTAAAACTGGTGCCTGAGAACAATGAATGCAGAATAACAGACGGGATTTTAATAAAATGTCCCATTAATTGAATCCTGTCAATGATAATCCA
>CAYPKL010000263.1:0-4713 GCA_964411285.1 uncultured Rikenellaceae bacterium | reverse complement strand
GTGAGAGTTATAATGATTGACGATAATGGTGATGAGTACGATATTTATTTTTCTGACATAGTCGGAGAAAAACTCACATACAAGATAAGTGGTAAAAAAGTTGAAAAAATAGGACCTGATGCCGTTAAGTACGACAAGTACTTTGATATTCCCGAAGAAGACAGAAAATATCTATAGTCAGATCCTCCTGCAGGTATTCTGATTCCGCTTTGTTCCTTCGACAATAAAATTTAATTTTGTTTCCGTTTGAAACATTAACGGTTAATATTTTATTGTAATGAACAATGAATTATCATTAAGAGCTGCCGACAATATACGTATTCTTGCAATGTCGATGGTTGAAAAAGCCCGCTCAGGACACCCCGGCGGTGCAATGGGAGGCGCTGACTTTATACATATCCTGTTTTCAGAATTTCTGAATTTCGATCCGGATGATCCGGCCTGGATAAACCGCGACAGATTTTTCCTCGATCCCGGTCATATGTCTCCGATGCTTTACTCTGTGCTTACTCTCACAGGACACTTTAAAGTTGAAGAATTACAAAGCTTCCGGCAGTGGGGAAGCTCAACCCCCGGACATCCTGAACTTGATGTAATGAGAGGTATTGAAAACACATCCGGACCACTTGGGCAGGGACATACCATGGCTGTTGGGGCAGCCATAGCCGAGAGGTTTCTTGCTTCAAGGTTCGGTGAGCTCTTTTCGCATAAAACATACGCGTTCATATCCGACGGAGGTGTCCAGGAGGAGATTTCACAGGGAGCAGGACGGCTTGCCGGTTTCCTTGGACTGAATAATCTGATATTATTCTATGATTCAAATGATATTCAGCTCTCTACGGAAACAAAAGCAGTTACAATCGAGGACACTGCGATGAAATACAGGGCGTGGGGTTGGAATGTCATTTCAATTGATGGCAATAATCACGATCAGATAAGAACTGCTCTCTCAAGTGCAGTCGTTGAAAAGGAAAAGCCAACTATCATAATCGGTAAAACAATCATGGGAAAGGGACTCCTCGACAATGAGGGGAAAAGCTTTGAAAGGAAAACATCTACACATGGTATGCCGGTAAGTGAGGCTGGTGGATCGTACGAAAAATCAGTGCAGAATCTTGGCGGAAACATTGCTGATCCTTTTACCGTTTTTGACGATGTGAGGAGCTTATATTCAAAGGTTCTTGAGGAAAAACGAAAAACAGCAGCCGAATGGAACAATAATAAAGGCCAATGGGCTGAAGAGAACAGTGAACTAAGCAAAAAACTGTATACTTTCTATTCAGGTCTGCTCCCTGAAATAGATTTCAAAGCCATTATTCAGAAAGAGGGTTCTGCAACCAGGGCCGCTTCAGCAGTTGTGCTTGGAATTCTGGCACAAAAAGTTGAAAATATGATCGTTGCATCAGCCGATCTTTCAAATTCAGACAAAACAGATGGTTTTCTAAAGAATACAAAACAGTTTACAAAAGGAGATTTTACAGGTTCATTTCTTCAGGCAGGAGTCGCAGAACTTACTATGGCAGCCATAATGAACGGGATGGCTCTGCATGGAGGTGTAATTCCGGCCTGCGGAACTTTTTTTGTTTTTTCCGACTATATGAAGCCAGCCGTAAGACTTGCATGTCTGATGGGGCTCCCTGTAAAGTACATCTGGACGCATGATGCGTTCCGCGTGGGTGAGGATGGTCCGACACATCAGCCTGTAGAACAGGAGGCACAGATACGTTTGATGGAGCATCTTAAAAATCATCGTGGCGAAAACAGCATGCTTGTTCTCAGGCCGGCAGATGCAAATGAAGCCACTGTTTCCTGGAAAATGGCGCTTGAAAATAATAAAACTCCCACCGCCCTGATTCTCTCAAGGCAGAATATTAAAGATCTGCCTTCACCGGATAATGACAGATACACCGGTTCACTCATGATGGAAAAAGGAGCATACACCGTTCTCGATTGCGACGGAAAACCTGATATAATTCTTTTGGCGAGCGGATCGGAAGTTTCAACACTTTTTGAAGGAGCTGAGTTGCTTAAGAAAGAAAACCTGAAAATAAGAATTGTTTCTGCGCCATCTGAGGGCCTGTTCAGAAACCAGGGCAGGGATTATCAGGAATCTGTGCTGCCAGGAGGCGTCCCGGTCTTTGGCCTTACTGCAGGATTGCCGGTTACTCTGCAGGGACTTGCAGGAGCAGGGGGAAAAGTGTGGGGAGTGAGTACTTTCGGATATTCAGCTCCATATAAGGTTCTTGATGAAAAGCTTGGTTTTACTGCAGCGAATGTTTATCGCCAGGTCGTGGATTACCTGGCTCAGTATAAAAGGTAAACATTATGATCATTCGTCAGAGGCTGTCTCAAAATTCCTTTGTGCACCTTTGTGATGTACTTTGGGCCCTTGGTGTTTAAATATAAATCAATACCACAAATGATCAAAAATGTAAGTACCAAGTACACTAAGGAATTACAGTACAATTACAATACTTTTGAGACGGCCTCTTTTTTTCCCCTGATTCTTAATTTTTACTAAATTAGATTGAAATTTTACTTGCGTTCTTTACTTTAAATTTCGCCTGATATGAAAAAGAAAATTTTTCTCCTTGCTTTCCTGTCTGGCTTATTGATCCAGAGTACACTCAGCCAGGTTGACTCCCTTCTTGCTCCGTATGCTGTTAAGGATACACAGGATGTTAATATCAGACTTTTCGACTCTGATGATCCATTTGATATTACTCTCAGATTCGATATAACTTACTATAAGAGGAAAAAACCCGATACTTCATATATGGATGCGATTCTTACCTACTATACCGGCGATAAGGATTCCGTCAATAAACATATAAAGGTTAAAGCAAGAGGTGAGATGCGACGTACTATCTGTGACTTTCCTCCACTGTTTCTGAATTTTAAAATGAAAGACTCTCTTGCCGGTGAATTCATCGGAATAAATAAGCTGAAACTTGTCCCATACTGCAAACTGGGTTATGAGGATTATGTACTTCGCGAATACCTTATCTACAAGCTATATAACATACTTACAGAAAATAGTTTAAGAGTCAGGTTATTAAGAATTACTTTTATTAATACGGCAAAAGAAAGCAAACCGCTGCGGCAATACGGATTTGTAATTGAACCATTAAAGTTATTCGAAAAAAGGACACATTCGATGGAGTTTACATCGCTCACACTTAATCAGAAGTACATAAAACCTGAAATGATGGACAGGTGTTCAATTTTCAATTATATGATCGGTAATACCGACTGGTCCATTCCAAACAGGCATAATGTAATATTGTTCCAGCAGCCTTTGAGAGAACAGGCTAACCTTGCAATGATAGTTCCGTACGATTTTGACTACGCAGGGTTGGTAAATGCTACATATGCCGTCCCTTTTGAGACTTTACCGATAAAGACAGTTCGCGACAGGCTTTATCTGGGAATATGCCGGAGCAAAGATGAGTTTAAGAATTCCCTGAAGGAATTCTCAGAAAAGAAAGAAGAATTCTACAAGCTGATAAATGAATTTCCCTACATAAGCAACAGATCAAAAAAAGACATCCTTAATTACCTGGAAGGATTTTACATGGAATTCAATAAACGCGATCAAATCATCAACACCCTGATGTCGGAATGTAAGCAATATTAGCATGAATGATATTTTTAATTATTTTTGCGCCTCATTTTGACTTCATGAAGTACGATATCAGAACCGGAGTAAAAGGATTGATTTTTGATCTCGACGGTACACTTGCCGATACGATGCCTTACCATTTCGAGGGGTGGCAAACAGCCTGCAAAAAATATGGCGCCCACATAGACAATAACTTTCTGAGAAAGCATACAGGCAGTCCGGGCTGGATTATTGCTGAAGAAATAATCAAGAAATGCGGACTAAACGGTAGTGTCACAATTGATCAGATAATGAATGAAAAGATGCAGGAATTCTTCAGGCTTCAGCATCTGATAAAACCTATAGAGCCAGTTACTGACATTGTAAAGAAATATTTTGGCATTCTCCCTATGGCTGTCGGAACCGGAGGGCACAGGGAAGCTGTCGAACGGACGCTTGAAATCACCGATCTCCGCAAATACTTTGATATTATTGTAACTGCCAACGATGTAGACTCTTTTAAACCTCATCCTGAGACTTTTCTCAGGTGTGCGGAACTTATGAAAGTCGAACCGCGGTTTATCGAAGTGTTTGAAGATGCAGATCTTGGCATTGCGGCCGCACAAAAAGCCGGCATGATTGTTACTGATGTAAGATCGTGGTACGATTCCGACTGGTGATGCATAAGCCACAGGGTAAAGGGCGCTGGGCACCGGGAAGAAAAAAGATAGTTTTTTACCTGCGGTTTCCAGGTTAATATAACAGATTCTAAATTAATTACTATATTCGGCGAGATATTTAAAACAATTGAGAAAAGGTCTTAAAATAAAAACTAGCATCATTCTTCTTGCCTGGCTGGCAATATTTCTCCATAACACCATTCCTCACCATCATATTTATGAAAATGTTGCAGGATGCCATGAGTTGATGCATAATTCCTCTGAAGGTACAGATGATTCCGACAGATCATTTAAACTGGTAAATTCTCCTTCAGATATAAAGGTTTGTCACATTTCCGGGTTCCTCTTCCATAGTTTCAATCCGGAAAATCTGATAATCCATCCATTAAAAAACATTATTTTCTGTTCCGGAGTGCTGAAAAGCCCGGTAGT
>CAYPKL010000262.1:0-7294 GCA_964411285.1 uncultured Rikenellaceae bacterium | reverse complement strand
ACCAAGGTTAAATTTAAGATCCTGATTTCCAATAAGAGAATCACCGGATTGATCCTGAAAGTTTATGTTCCCATCAATTAAACAGGCAGCTTCACTATTAAAGCCTGAATTTATTTCTGCGTGAATGTCTGTGATGAGACTAAAAAAGAATATCCCTATTATTACAAACCTCTTTTGCATACAGTTTTTCTGAAAAATAAAGATAACACTGAAAACAATTGCTTATTCATTGCAGTTTGAGAGTATATTTATAAACTCCGGCTGTCCAGATATCGGCTCCTCCTCCCTTCTCTCCCAACCTTGTAAGGTAGATCTCAATTTCATTTGTTTCCCTGTTCTCCAGAACTGAAAAATTGGATAATTGCAGGCTTGTTGAATCAATCGCCGGGTTCCTGTCATCAATAATTGTAACTGTACTTTTTTTAAAACAGATTTTCTCCTCATCAATCTCAACAATAGCTAATGGATATCTTGGTGAATTTCCTTCCACTGGTGTGTCAGAGATATTACCAATCCAATATAGTCTGCCATTTTTTGAACTTCTGATAGTTGCTGACATCGATGCAGGTGAATAAATTTGTTCCCCGGTTTCATACCTTATGTCTTTAACTTCACTCCAGGTCAAACCTCCGTCTTCTGACACTGAAAACCATTTTCTGCCCGGACATACCAATGGATCGAGTCCGGTATTTGATCCTCTGATAATAAGAAAAAGATTACCATTGGATAACTGATTTATATGAAGTTCGTCAAGTCCGCGTGTTGATATTCTGCGAGGAAGGAACACAGGCTTTGAGGTTTTCCAGGCATAATTCTGAACAGATTCATTCCACCTGCCGATAAAACAAATCGCACCGCCCACACATCCTTCCCGGTAGTTATTCGGGAATATGGATGGTGCATTTCTGTCTTCTTCATCCATAAATGGAACAGGTACTGTTGCGCATACAACAACACTTCCGTTCTTAAGGGAGACAGCATTGCCTATGTACATTTCATTGGTCCTATAGTACTTTTCATCTGACCAGTTCACTGGATCAAAGTCGGGACCGTCTTCATATTTTAGTTGATATGCATCTCCCCATTTAGTACCATCATCATCCGACAACTGGTAGAATCCATGATCGCAGAATAATCTGTTTCCATTCCATATTTCACTCATTGCCACCTTAGGATCTCCCCTGACAATTCTCTGAAAGACAGGCTTTATACGACGGTGAGATATGGGATCATAGGGTCCTGACCCTTCCTGGCTTGCACCGCCTTCCATGGTACAGCTACCCTGTATTTTTGTTTTTTCATCGATAATTTCCCATTCCGACCAGTTGCGGCCATTATTATCTGAAATTCTTTTGCGTGGTTTTTCAGCCCAATCACTTGTCTTTATTATATAATGCATCTCTTCACGTCTGAGGCCACTGCCTGAGTAATTAATACTGACAGACACTCCAACGCGCGGTTCCGGGGAAGAAACGTATAATTCTTTCTTTACCAGCCAGACAGGATTTTTATTCCGTCCGGGAGTAATTTCTTTTTTAGGTGAACAGCTGTTACTGCTTAGAATTAGGAAAAAACCAATTATCAATAAAAAACTTTTTTCATCATTCATTATTTTAAGGTTATTTGGTAATATTCATTCTGATTGAAAATATAACTATTTTTCTTCAGAAAGTTTAAGCTTTTCTTTGGTAACTTTATATTTTTAAAAACAAATAATACCCGTTATGAAAAATAGATACTACGTCCCTTTAAAAAAGACATCCCTGATCTTTGCATTATTTTTAACCGCTACTGCCGGTACTTTTGCTCAGGTAAAAATTTCTGAGCAGGAATGGGTAATACCTACCTACACTGTTTATCCCCCCGATAAGAATCCCATGTTCTTCAAAGGTGAATCTTATCAGGGAGCATCAAAAATTATTTACCCGTACCGTTTAAACGATATGATTTCCGATGAAAAAACAGATAAGCCATTGAAAACTGTAGTACTTGAGAACGAGTATATCAAAGTTTGCGTCACCCCTGAAATCGGAGGAAAGATTTATTATGCCACGGATAAGACGGATAATTACAATTTTATCTATAAAAATGACGTCGTTAAACCTTCTAACATAGGAATGCTGGGTGCATGGGTATCCGGAGGTATTGAATGGTGTGTGCTTCATCATCACAGGGCTTCCACATTTCTGCCTGTTGATTATTCCACTTCAGAAAATAAAGACGGAAGCAAGACTATATGGATAGGTGAAACTGAACCGCGTCACAGGATGAGATGGACCATAGGGATAACAATGTTTCCGGGAAAATCATATTACCAGACAGAAGTAAAAATTACCAATCCGACTCCTTATACAAACACATTTCTCTACTGGGCAAATGTAGCTGTTCATACAAATAATGATTATCAGGTAATATTTCCTCCAAGCGTCCAGTTCGCTACCTTCCATGCTAAGAATAGTTTCACCCGCTGGCCCTTTTCGACAGAAGTTTATAACGGACAGGATTTTACCAGGGGTGTTGACATAAGCTGGTGGAAAAACTCTGAAAATTCAAATTCGTTTTTTGCCTACGATCTGAAAGAGGATTTTATGGGAGGCTATGATCATGGAAAAGAAACAGGAACCGTTCATATCGGTGACCATAATATTATTAAAGGTTCAAAATTATGGGAATGGGGATCAGGCGCCCGTGGCCAGGCAACCGAGGGGAGGCTGACCGAAACAAGCGGTCCGTATGCCGAAATTATGGTCGGAGCTTTCTCTGACAATCAACCCGATTACAGCTGGATTAAACCATATGAAATAAAAACATTCAAGCAATACTGGTATCCGGTAAAGGATATTCAGGGTTTCAAAAATGCCAATCTTAACGGTGCAGTGAATCTTGAATCCAGGGAAAAAGATCAGGTTTTCCTGGGTTATTATTCGACCTCAAAGATAGCCAGGGCGAACATCATTCTCAGGAAAGGAGATAAGACTGTTTATGAAAAGAGTGTCGCTATTTCACCTGAAAAAGCTTTCACTCAGCTTATAAAGTTGGATGGTCCATTTAAAGTCGAAGATTTATACACCCAGATGTCGGATGCTGAAACAGGCGAAATACTGATTTCGTACAAGCCTGTTGTATTAAAGATAGAAGAAAAGCTTCCGGAAATAGTAAAACGGCCGGATCTGCCAAAAGATATGGCGACTGTAGAGGAACTTTACCTGGCCGGCTCCAGGATCGGGCAATTTTATAATCCTACCCTGAATGCCATGGATTATTTTGATGAAGCTCTTAAAAGGGATCCTCTTGACATCAGAACAAATACCGCAGTGGGAAATATTTATCTTAAAAATGGTGATTACATAAAAGCAAGAGGCTATTTCTCAAGGGCAATTAAAAGGCTTACCAAAGATTATACCCGTCCATCGAACTGCGAACCTTTATATCTTCAGGGTATCACCCTTAAAGCGCTTGGTCTATATGATGAAGCAATTGATACATTGTACCGCGCCACATGGGATTATCCATATCATTCGGCAGCCTTTCTTGAGCTGGCCAGGATCTCATCGATAAAAGGTGACATTGGCAAAGCGCTCAAAGAAGTAAATGAATCATTATCAACAAATTCCAGAAACAATAGCGCTATCGGGCTTAAATCGTCACTGCTTAGAAAAACAAGAGATTTTAATAGCGCCGTCGAAACTTTGTCTGATATTCTGGTTAGCGATCCGCTTGATTTCCGTGCTGAAAATGAATATTATCTCATCCTTAAAGAATCAGGGGAGGGTCAGAAAGCTGAAAAAGTCCTTTCAGATCTTACAGATAAAATGAGGGATTTTGATCAGAATTATCTTGAGCTTGGAGTGGCATATTTGAATGATGGATTGTTAAATGAAGCTGAAGATGTTTTGAAACGTTTTAAAGGCAAAAATCCAATAGTCAGTTATTATCTGGGTTGCATTCAGGATATGAGGGGCAACAAAACAGGAGCAGAAAAGCTTTTTAAAGCAGGATCTGAATTATCTGTTGATTATGTATTTCCTTACAGACTGGAGACAGTGAGTGTGCTCCGTCTTGTTTCCTCGTACCTGCCCGATGATGCAAAACCATGGTATTACCTTGGCAACCTGCTTTTTGACAAGCAGCCTGAGGAAGCAATTAAGTGCTGGGAGAAAGCTGTTGCGCTCGATCCCATGCTGGCAATTGCCTACAGGAATCTGGGCTGGGGTTACTATTATGCCAAAGATGACGGCATGAAGGCTATTGATGCTTATGAAAAAGCAATTGCCCTGGAAAAAAACGAACCGGTTTATTATTCGGAGCTGGACGCACTCTATGAGATGAGCAACACCCCGGTTGAAAAAAGACTTAAACTATTTGACGGGAATAATGAAGCAATAAATAAACGTGATGATTCCTTTATTCGCCAGATCATAGTACTTACCCTTGCCGGAAAACCGGAGAAGGCTGTTGAATATCTCAGCGGTAGAAATTTCAGTTACCGGGAAGGCAGCTCAAGGGTCAGAGAGGTTTTAATTGACGCACATTTAATGATGGGTAACAAATATATGTCACAACGTGAATACACAAAAGCTCTGGAGGAGTTTCTCCTGGCTCAGATTCCTGATGAGGAAGGGGGGAGCGCCAGATACGGGGCCAGGGAGGTTCAGGTCGATTACCATATAGGGCTTGCTTATGAAGCAATGAAGAACAGGTCAAAGGCAAAAAGCTTTTTCACTCTTTCTGCAAAACCTGAAATAAAAGATAATAGCTATGTAAAATACTACCAGGGACTAAGCCAGGTCAAACTGGGTAACAAGTCGAAGGCGGCTGAAATATTTAACTCATTGATTACAACCGGGGAAAAGCAGATAAGCGG
Source organism: uncultured Rikenellaceae bacterium (assembly GCA_964411285.1). Classification (GTDB taxonomy): domain Bacteria; phylum Bacteroidota; class Bacteroidia; order Bacteroidales; family VadinHA17; genus LD21. Next base: position 2,430 of record CAYPKL010000262.1, on the reverse strand, counting down.
CAGTTCAACTGAAACGACCGATTTCTTCGCCAAATTCGGTGAAAAAGAGGCTAAAAATGTTCAGCTTTCCGATGCCTATCTTCTGAAAGGACTTGGATACAAAGGTCTGGGCAACAATAAAGCAGCAAAGGAAAATCTGCAAAAAGCAGTTGATCTTTCAGCAGGTAATCTTTATGCAAATGTAGAGCTGAAGGAGATTAATTAAATTAATCATTCTCTGATTAATGGTTTAATAGTTACAGTAAAATCATATCTCTGAGGCAGAACCCGGTATTGAGAAAAAACGCCATCAGCTGTGCAGCCTACACCGCCTGTGGCATAATCCAAATTAAAGGTTGTGCCGTTAAAAGCATGAAGCTGATATGTGTACAAAGCTTTTGTAAGATTTTCCGATGAAAAGGGGTGAGCGCTGAAATTGAAAAGTTTGTCGCCCCTGAATTCAAAACCGGTACCATTATTATCAGTAATCCTTACCCAGCGGTTATCAGTTCTTAAACCGTAATCCTGGGGTATGAGGTAAGGTTCGTACATTTCTTTTACGGTCGATTTATATATTCCAATCCTGTACCCTGTTTTTCTGTCGGGGTAATTTTCCTGAGGTCCCCTGCCATACCATTGTATCTGGTCAAGAGTTTTATCAAACACCCATTCCTGTCCTATCCGTGGCAACCATGAAGGCATATGGCCGTCCGGTAACACTGAAGATTTAATCACTATTTTTCCTGAACCGTCTATCTGGTATTCTGTTAACACAATGAATGCGCCCTTTTTATTGCCTGTAAGAAATACACCTTTTGTACTTATCCTGAGCCGGGAATCATTTACTCTTTCCCATACCAGTTTGTCCGGAGAGTAAGTCATCTTATCGATGCCCGCTGAATACAACTCTGTCGAAGCAAAATGTCCATATCCATCAGTGGCATTTTTGACACCTGATGATTCGAAATTCCATTCATCAGTTTCATTTGCCAGAGGAGCCCTCCAGATATTCAGGTTTTTGACTTTATTCAGCACTTCTTTTCCTTTTAATTTGATTGAGGAAAGTGCTCCGCAATTCTTATTCAGGGTATAAGAAAAATTATTGCCTGAGATTATGAGTCTGTCTAAATCCTCTGTAACCTCCAATCGATGAGTATCATCCATATTTTCAGTAATAGCCGGCTTGTAAAACGGCAGATCCAATTGTTCCCATGCTATCTCAAATCCCGGATCGGCCCAGTATTTCTTTTCTTTCAACCTGAAGCTTATTACCAGCCTGTACTCAACACCTTCACTTAATTCAGGCATAGTATATGGTATTTTAATAATTCCGGATTCCTGTGGTTCAATATCCGGTTCAACGAGTCCCTGCTGTAAAATATCGCCATCAGCCTGCAAATACCAGAATGTATTCAACTTATTAAGGTTGGTAAAATGATAGCGGTTAAATATTTCAACTTCGCCTTTTTCAGCGGAGACCAGTCTTGCCCCCAACGGCTGAGCCGATTTTTTCATCTGCCACATTTCCGGCTGCGGCTGGCGGTCAGGCCATATGGAACCATAAGTTCTGGCTCCAATACCATAGCTGTAAAATTCTCCTTTTTCATCCATTTCTTCAAAATCGAGCCACAAGGCTGATTGCTTCCTTATCTCTTCAGTTGGATTTCTCAGCGATTCCCAGGGAACACGGTGGGTAAATATTCCAACCTGGTCAATCACACCATCACAGATATATACAGATGTTTCCTGCCCGTGGATCTCTGCATTTCTTCCAATATTTACCGGGAAAGGGGTGTTCCTTATATTACCGGTCAGAGGTAAACGTACGCTCTCCTTATCGTCTATCGTGAGATAAATTGAGGAGCCGTTATAGCATGCAGTTACGTGGTGCCAGTTATTCTCCCAATTTGCCGGAAGCTCCATCCTGACCGCTTTCTTATGATCAGTAGTAACGTAAAATTCCAGTGAGTCTTTCAATATCTGGTGGATGCCAAACTGCCAATTCCCTTTTGCTATAAGAGTCCCGGAAGAACTGCTCAGGGAACGCGGATAGACCCACAATGTAATCATAAGATTATCTCCTTGTATCTCAAGGGCTTCGTCCCTGTATACTTCCACCCATTGATCATGGCCATTAAGGTCAATTCCCCTACCTGAAACACCTGTGCCAATCATTGCCCTTCCCATCACATTCACCTGGATATTGTTTGGAGAAGCATCCTTTAATGCCCGAATTTTTTCTGTTATCCCGGTGCTTACAAAATCCCAGATAGCTCCGCCCATGCTTCTCGGATGATCATAGAATATTTCCCAGTAATCGTCGAGGCCTCCGCCTCCATTCCCTGTTACTGCCAGATATTCATCAAGAAATGACGGTCGGGGGTCTTCACTTTCCGGCACATTGTACACTTTGGTAATAAGCTCATGCAGCATCGGGTATCTAGGGCCTAT
>CAYPKL010000261.1:0-3609 GCA_964411285.1 uncultured Rikenellaceae bacterium | reverse complement strand
GCATTATAACTGGCACTGGTTCTGGGATACAGGTAATGGAGATACCGGAAATCAGGGCCCGCATCAGTTTGACATTGCCCGCTGGGGTCTCAATAAGGATGAACATCCTGTTTCTATCTTCTCGATGGGAGGAATCTTCGGGATTGACCCTGCGGGATGTGCACAGGAGACTCCGAATACGCAGACATCCTTATTTAAGTATGAGGATGGTAAGATCCTGGAGTTTGAGACCAGGGGAAGGTACACAAACGATGAATCAAGCCTTGATATAAGGATCGGGAATATCTTTTATGGCACTGAAGGTTACCTGGAACTGGATGGTGATACCTGGAAAGCTTTCAGGAAACGCGAAAAAGAACCTTTTGCAGGATCAGCAATCGGTGAATCAAAAGTAGTGACTCAGGCATATCTTGCCGCTCCCGGAGGTACTGAACATTATGCCAATTTCATTGATGCAATCAGGTCAGGAAAGGATGAAACACTTCACTGCCACATCAAAGAGGGATACTATTCTTCAGCGCTTCCTCATTTAGCAAATATCTCATACCGGCTTGGGAGGAAATTATTATTTGATAGCTGGAAGGAAAAATTTATCGGCGACAATGAAGCTGATTCAATGCTGACGCGGAACTACAGGAATCCTTATATTGTTCCTGAAAAAGTATAATTAACATAATAATATTATTCAAAAAGCAAACCACTGTAATAAAAACATAATGGAACGTCGTAGTTTTATTAAAACTGCTGCAGCCGGCGGCATTGGTCTGAGGTTTATGGGAAAGACTCTTCCGGCAGATGAGTTAATGTATTCTCAAACGGGCAGAATCGGGATTATTGGGTTGGATACTTCACATAGTGTGGCTTTTACAAAGGCGCTCAATGATCCCGGAGCAGGAGCTGAGTTCGGAGGATTCAGGATCGTTGCCGCATATCCTAAAGGTAGTAATGATATTAAATCGAGTGTTGACAGAATTCCTGGTTATATTGAGGAAGTAAAAAAACTTGGAGTTACAATTGTAAATTCAATCGAAGAGCTTCTAACGCTTGTTGACGCAGTACTCCTTGAAACAAATGACGGAAGAATTCATCTTGAGCAGGCTGTGCCGGTCTTGAAGGCTGGAAAAAGACTGTTCATTGATAAACCTATTGCAGCATCATTGATTGATGCTGTTGCAATTTTTGAGACTGCAAAACATTATAATGTACCTGTTTTTTCATCTTCCTCTCTCAGATACCTGCCGGCAGTTAAGGAAATTGCAGCAGGGTCGGTTGGGAAAGTGCTCGGAGCTGACACCTTCAGTCCTGCCACGATCGAAAAAACTCATCCTGACCTGTTCTGGTATGGGATTCATGGTGTTGAAGCTCTTTTTTCAGTTATGGGAACCGGATGTAAAAGCGTGATCAGAGTATTTACCGGGAATACAGATCTGGTCGCCGGCACCTGGGATAACGACAGAATCGGAACTTTCAGGGGGATACGATCCGGCAAAGGAGATTATGGAGGAACTGTATTCGGTGAGAAGGATATCGTTTCCCTTGGGAAATATGCAGGATATAATCCATTATTGATACAGATTATTAAATTTTTTCAATCTGGTATTCCGCCTGTAAATCCAGAAGAAACAATAGAGATTTTTGCTTTTATGACAGCAGCTGAAATAAGTAAAAAGAAAGGCGGTGTGTCAGTTTCTCTGGAAAAGGTACTTCAAAAGGCGACCAAAGAAGCAGCTAAAATAAAATTTTAAGATTGTAAACCCGATGCAAATATGAAATCACACAGGTTATTTACGCTGGCAGCAACACTTCTTGCTTTTATAATAATTTCGGGGCAACCTTCTTTTTCAGCCAGGAAAGAAAAGAAACCCAGGGTAGAATTTGTCAGGAAAGTATCTGAAAGCAAGGTGGATATTCTTATTGGAGGTAAGCTGATCACCTCTTACTGCTGGCCAGGAAGTGTATTTAAACCTATTCTTTATCCTGTTTATACAATAAATGGCACTGAAATTACAAGGGGATTTCCGCTTAAACCAAGGGCTGGTGAGCGCAATGACCATATTCACCAGGTAGGAATATGGCTCAATTATGGAAATGTAAACGGATATGATTTCTGGGGAAATGGATCTGAAGGAAAAAAAAGTGAGAACGGTGGAGTAATAAAGCACCTGAAAATCGAAAATGTAAAAGGAGGTCATGGTGAAGGCATAATGACGGTTGCAGCAAGCTGGCAGGATCCTTCAGGAAAAGAACTTCTGTCGGAAAGGACTGAATTTCATTTTATTGCAAGAGGCGCATACTACATAATCGACAGATTGACTACGCTTACTGCTACAGGAAATACTGTAATTATGAAAGACACCAAAGAAGGAATGTTCGCAATCCGTGTCGCCCGGCAGCTTGAACTACCTTCAGAGGAGGACGTCAGATTACTTGATAAAGCAGGCAAGCCAGGAACAGAAATTGCGAATGAAAACAATGGAGTTACAGGTAATTACAGGAGCAGCGAGGGGATAACCGGAGATGCAGTATGGAGTACACGCGCAAGATGGATGAATTTGTCAGGAACCATTAATGATGAGAAAATATCAATTGTAATCTGCGACCATCCGGAGAATGTTTCATATCCTACTTACTGGCATGCAAGGGGTTATGGTTTATTTTCGGCAAATCCTCTTGGCGGGAACGATTTTACAGGAGGGAAAGAAGTTGTTAATTTTTCAATACCATCGGGGAAGTCGATCATTTTAAGATATAGAATTATTGTTAATTCAGGCTCTTCCCTGTCACCAGACGGTATTAATTTATTGGCTGATGAATTTGCTGCAAGTTATTAATTATCATTTAATTCCAGGATATCTGCAGTAACATTGACCTATAATCAGCTTATTTTATACTATCCTGTTCGTAATTTCTTCATCTCGTTAAAATGAGTCATCGACATTTTTTCCCTGGCTTCACGGGAAGCTTTCTTATAGGCATCATACTCCTTTTTCAGATCCTCATATCCTCTTTTTGTATGCATTGTAACGATACGGTCTCTTTTGTATGCAAGGAACCCAGCAACCAGAGATCCGGCTAGAATAGCTATGGTTAACCACATAATTGCGTTATAGGTATTTTTCCTGATTTCTATGCCAAAGATACTGATGCTGTTTTTGGTATTTGACATTTCCTCAAGCTTCTTGCCGGTTGAAATGAGTGAAGAATTCAAAGAATCAATGGTAAAGTTCCTGGAAGCAGCAACTCCTTTTAAACTTGAGATCTGGTTCATTGCCATTTTAAGCGAATCGAGAGAATTTCTTTTAATCAGCTGAAACATATCTTCCCTTATCGCCCGGTAATCTTCATAGATTCTGGTTTTTCCCTGAATATAATCCATTTGTCCCTTTAATGTGCTTTTTAAAAGTTCATCAGGGATGTTTGACTGGCTCTCTCCCCTCAGTGAAAGGCCAGAAACCATAATAATAACAATGGCAAATCTGATAACGGGCATTTTTATTTTTTTCATCGACCTACTTTTTTCAGGAAATATCCAATACCATTTTAACGCAAATAACAGGTAAATATTTTTGCATGCATTAAATGTTTATAACAGTTGATGCAGAGTCAGTT
>CAYPKL010000260.1:0-9366 GCA_964411285.1 uncultured Rikenellaceae bacterium | reverse complement strand
TCTTATAGCAATTGGAGAAACAGAATCCTATGATGGTGCAATATCCTATTTTGTGGGTATAGGATATATGCTTAACTGGATTATTGGAGGGTATGCTAGTGTTGGAGTCGGAAAATTGGAGGGAATTGATGGTGGGGATGGTGAAAAGGACAAATTCACTTACTTATATTTCAGAGGCGGTCTTACAAAGTCCCTTGGTTATAATTATAATCTTGGTGGTGGAATTTCTGTTTTTGATGATTGGGTTTCATTGGAGATAATTAATTTCTTGCGTTTAAAAAACAACATAAATCTAATCTACGGATTGTCAGTCACTTTAGCATCACCCTCATCCATTAGGGTACCCTTTGGTCTGGGGTATTCGTTTTAATATGAGGTTCTTTTTTTATGAAATCATACCGTGAAAAATTGTCTAAGAATTGGCCTTTTCCTCAGATACATAAAAGACAATCGAAACCTTTGATGTTAAGTATTATGAAAGATTTAAGTTGCTAGGTTTCTTGCTAGGTTTTGGGGATAACAGGTATTAAACAATGGAAATATAAAGATTTTGTCTTTTTACATTAGTTCTGATAATCAATGTATTAAGATATTTTTATTATATTAATTAATGATTCTGGATCAGAAGAGTGGGAGTTCGAAACTCTCCGGGACAACCAGATAATCAACCACTTATGAGATTTCTTGTAAGTGGTTTTTTCATTCTTGCCAGGTTCTTGCCAGGTTTTGGAGAAAATTTAAAGGAAATCGTTTAAAAATAAACAAAGGTTGGTGTCAACTACCACCAATCCTTATAGTACCTATTGCAAGTATTTAAAAAATTGGAAGTGTATAAAGCAATTTCAATAGATAGGATAATAGTCTAGATTGAAAATTACTACATCTCAAGAAACGGATACCCATAAGTTGAATAATCTGTGTAAGAACCAGTATAACCTATTAATCGTAAAATAAGAATATGCAAGAATGCAAGATTTGTTTCACCAAAAAGTACATTATCTGTGAAAAACATTCCCATATCGATATTTATCCAGGCTACACAGCCTATAAAAAGCAATATTTCTCCCTGGCCGGGATTCAAATGTAATGTGGGAATAAATTAAAAACACTGACCACAGCAGGATTTGCAGCCATTGGATTTGAGGCTATCATAAGAATGATGAAAAAAATTCGGATGTAATAAAAAGATGCCTGCAGCATAAGTCTTTGCAAATTAACAACCTTATAAGAGAGTGAGACTATAAGTCAGACATTATCGGGGAAATGAATTTTAGTTCGGTATTTTGGAGATATTACTTTTATGACTGACAGAGCGAACGTTTAAGAAATTCATAAAAACTGTATATTTAAAATGAATTAAAACCTGTAATTATTTTCTATAAACGTATTTATTACATCAAAAACAATAGAAAGGAGAAAAACATGCTGAATAAAAAATCAGCCGGCATAGCCGGTATAACTTTGGCGGCTTTTTTTATGATAACAGGCTGTAATGACCAGGGTGTCATTAAGAAATCCGGTGACAAAACACAGGAAATTGTAGCCCGTAGAGAAAAAGCTTTTAAAATGAACGAACGACTCGGCAGGGGAGTGAACCTGGGTGGTTCGGGCAGACTGAATATCCGGGAAGAGGATTTTCAGGCAATAAAAGATGCAGGATTTAACTCAATCCGCCTTCCCATACGGTGGTCTGCGTATTCTTTGCAGGAACCGCCATATACTATTGAACCGTCATGGTTTGAAAAAGTAGATTGGGCAGTAAAACAGGCGTTGTCGAGGAATCTCCTGATAGTCCTTGATTTTCATTATTACCCGCTTATCAGCTTTGTTGGCAGGGAAACCACAACAGAAACAATGGAACACAGCACAAAAAGGTTTCTGGGGCTTTGGGAACAGATTGCAGACCATTACAAAGACTATCCTCCCGAAGTTCTGTTCGAGGTAATGAATGAACCGTCAAACTATCTGGGACCAGTCAGGTGGAACCAGCTTCAGAACGAAGCTATCAATATTATCCGCCGCACCAATCCCACAAGGATAATCGTTGCAGGCCCGGAATGCTGGCAGCGTGTCTTTGCCCTGCCTAATATGAAGCTCCCCGAAGACGATGATAATATCATAGTATCTGTTCACTGTTATGAACCGCTCCAGTTTACTCACCAGGGAGCAAGCTACGTAGATGGCGCGGAGGCTTGGAAAGGAACAACATGGACGAATACGGCGGTACAACAACACGAACTTCTTCGTGATTTCTATGCCATGGCAGCATGGGGTGCCGACAACAACCGGCCGCTCTACCTGAATGAGTTCGGATCTGACAGCATTGCCAGTATGGATTCCAGGGCACTTTATACCTATTCACTTACCCGTCTGGCGGAGAAAATGGGCATGAGCTGGGCCTACTGGTGCTTCGAGGGATCGTTTTTCGGCATATATGATCAGAAAAATGAACAATACCGCAAACCTCTTCTGGAAGCACTGATACCACCGGACCGTTAGTGGCACTTCAAACACAGATCAACCTGAATTTAGATGACAAAAGAACAATGGGATTTACTTATTGATGTCATTAACGGAACAAACAAGGGCGTTGCACCTTCCGGATTTATTATAGACAGTCCCTGGCTGCCCGGATGGACCGGTATCTCAACCCTTGATTATTATGCCAGTGGAAGAAAATGGTTTGAAGCAAATAAAAGAGCAATAGACACCTTCCCTGATGCAATATTCCTGCCCGGTTTCTGGTCGGAATACGGTATGTGCAGCGAACCATCGGCTTTTGGCGCCAGACAGGTATGGTATGAAGAAAACCTGCCGCATGCTAAGAAAATTATTCAATCGCCGGCAGATATTGCATTGGTAAAAAAGCCTGATCCTGAGCATGACGGACTTTTGCCTTTTATTATTCAACGGCTTAAGGAGTTTGAACCTTCCATTAAAGGGATGGGGCACGACATAAGGTTCGCCGTATCGCGCGGACCGCTGAATATTGCCTCCTTCCTGATGGGAACCACCGAGTTTATGCTGTCCATGATGATGAATCCGGAAGAAACCCGTCAGCTCCTGGATATCATTTCAGGATTCATAACCGACTGGCTCCGCAATCAGAAAAAAGAGTTTCCCTCAATTGAAGGCATATTTATTCTGGACGATATTGCTGGTTTTGTAGATGAAGACAGGTGCAGGGAGTTTGCGGTTCCATATCTCAAAGCGGTTTTTGCCGCTTTCGACGCCAGGGTACGCTTTTTTCACAACGATGCCCACGGACTTATTATAGCCCCGTTTCTCAAGGAGACAGGAGTTAATTTGTTTAACTTCAGTTTTGAGCATTCTATAAATGAAATACGGAAATCAGCCGGCCCGGATGTTGCATTACTGGGAAACCTTCCTCCCCGCGATGTTCTGATGACCGGTTCTCCTGAAACTGTTGCTGTAAAAACCAGGGCGATGTGGAATGAAGTTCAGGACAAAAAGGGCATCATCTGGTCATGCGGAGGCGGTGTGCCTCAAAATGTTCCGACAGGAAATATTAAGGCTTTCATTGACACAATAAGGAAACTGGAGGAACAAAATGCAGGATAAACCTGAACGGAGCACTGACAAGCAGAAAATTTACGCGGAGAATTCTGCGAATGGAGTTGGTACTCAAAAAAATATATACTTTAGAATGAAAACTGTCTCATTCAGATGGTAAAAAACACAAAAAAGCTGAACTGCAATAAAATAAGAGCATCATTAATGTATCTTTTTGTCCTGCTTTTTGTTCAAGTTTCAGCGCAGGATCTTTGCAGATTTGAAGTTGCAGCAGGTAACTCAGACCGTGACGATTGCCCGGTCAGCCTGCCTGTAGATATGCTGAATTACAATACCGATTCATTAAAGCTGGCGCTTTACGAAATCAAAGGGAAGACAGAAACAGATGTCCCTGTTCAGCTGGAAACGGCTGCAGGAGCCAGGATCTGGTTCATTCTTAAAGGACATACTCCAAAAGATACAAAGCGCATTTTTGTGCTGAGAAAAACTGCGAACCCACCCGGTTTCAGACCAGGGATTACTGTTGTAAAAAAAACAGGAGCACTTTATATGTTTTCAGGAGAAAGACCTGTTTTGAGTTACCAGATGAAGACTTTGGATCCTCCCGAAGGAGTCAGCCCATTGTACAGACGATCTGCATTTCTTCATCCTGTTTATTCACCGGGTGGAGAAATCCTGACCCGCATCCAGGCGCCTGATCATTATCATCATTATGGAATATGGAATCCGTGGACGCTGACATTCATCGGCAAGAGGGAAGTCGATTTCTGGAACCTCTCAAAAGGTGAAGGAACTGTCCGGTTCGCGGGACTTGTTTCGCAGGTGGAAGGTCCCGTTTATTCCGGATTCAGATCGCTTCAGGAACATATTGACTTCAAAGCAAAAGGTATAGATTCCATAGCAATCAATGAATTGTTTGAGGTCCGCGTATGGAACGTTGACAACCAGCGATATATAATCGATTACATAAGCTCTCTGAACACTCCTCTTGATTCAGGGATCCTTCTGGCCGCTTACAGGTATGGAGGGGGAATAGGTTTCAGGGCAACTGAAAAATGGAAGAGTGATAACAGCTCCGTGCTCACTTCGGAAGGAAGGACAAGAAAAGATGCTGACGGAAGCAATGCCCGCTGGTGCATCGTTGAAGGGGAATCCTCTGCAAAGGAGGGTCGTTCGGGTATATTGTTCCTCAGTTATCCTGCCAACCGGATGCATCCCGAACCGATGCGTGTGTGGCCGTTGGACGCCAATGACGGACGTGGAGACATGTATTTCGAGTTTTGTCCGATCCGCAATAAAGACTGGAAGCTGGAGAAGGGAAATGACTATACCCTGCAGTACCGGTTTGTAATTTTCGATGGCAAAATGACTCCCGGAGAGGCTGAAAACTACTGGCAGTCATTTGCAAATCCCCCTCATGTTTCAATAATCAGCAATACTCCATCCCTAAAATTTTAACCTGATCAAACTATGTGCCATGTTAAAAAAAGCTTTAATTATTATCTCATTAATTGCCGCTTGTCTCCCTGTGAAAGCTCAGCAGAAAGAATTTACACTTACTGATTCATGGATTCAAAAAATAGAGAAACTGGCGCCTGACAAAGCAGAAGTCAAACCTGAAAAACACCACAGAATACTGGTATTCAGCTTATTCACAGGATATAATCATTGGGTTGTCCCGCATACCAACGCAGTTCTGAAGGTTCTGGCTGATAAAACAGGCGCTTTTGAGATCGAAACAAGCAATGACATTTTCAGCTTTGAAAAGAACAACCTCAGAAATTTTGATGCAGTAATCCTGAATAACAACTGTTCCGTAAGTCCGCGGAGGAACCTGTTCATGGATGTTTTGGATCAGGACCAAAATATGACCGATGATCAGCGTATGAAAAAAGCGGCAGACTTCGAATCAAACCTCCTTGAATATGTTAGCAGAGGAGGAGGACTTGTTGTAATTCACGGCGCTATAGTGATGCAGAATAATTCAATGGCTTTCAGCGAAATGGTTGGAGGAAGCTTCGATTATCACCCTGAACAGCAGGAGATAACGCTTGAACTCTTTGAACCCGGGCATCCCCTCGTTAAAGCATTCGAAGGGAAACCATTCATCCACACCGATGAACCGTACCTTTTCAATAATGCTTATATCAAAAGGAATTTCAGGCCATTGCTATATATGGACTGTTCCAAATTAATACACAAGACCAGAGAGATTGAAGATAGTATAAGATATGTCTCGTGGATCAAAAGATATGGCCAGGGTAGAGTATTTTATGTATCTCCTTCCCATAATGCACAGAGTTTTGAAGATCCGTGTCTTCTTAAATTCTATCTGGATGGTATCCAATATGTTTTGGGTGATCTGAAATGTGATGACTCTCCTCTTAAATCTCAGAAGAAATAAACAGCCTTAAAAATATAACCTATGAAACGGCGCAATTTTGTAAACCAGATAGTCACCGGCGCAGCTGTGACAATTGTTTTGCCAACAATTATCCCTTCATCAGTTATCGGGAAAAATGCACCGGGTAATAAAATCAATATCGGTCAGATAGGTTGTGGCAGGATTGCTCAAAGCCACGACATCCCTGGTACCATTCAGCACGACGTTGCCAGGTATATTGCTGTGTGTGATCTGGATAAGAACCGCATGGCAGACGGCAAAGCAATGGTTGAAGATTACTACAGAAAGAAAACAGGTAAGGATAATTACATCAGCGTAAAAACGTACGATGATTACAGGGAGATGCTCCTGAATAAAGACATTGATGCAGTTGTAATTAGTACACCTGACCACTGGCATGCACAGCCTGCAATTGAGGCTGCACTGGCCGGAAAACATATTTATCTGCAGAAACCCACCTCCCTGACTGTCACTGAAGGCCGGATTATGGCAGATATTGTAAAAGAAAAAGGGATCATTCTCCAGATGGGGACCCAGCAACGTTCGTCAGCACAATTCCGCATTGCAGCCGAGCTTGTCCGTAATGGACGGATCGGTCGTCTGCATACAGTAAAAATCGGTTTGCCGGGTGATCCTCCCGGGCCGGACGCTCCTGAAATGCCTGTCCCAAAGTGGTTCAATTACGACATGTGGCTGGGTGAAACTCCATATGTACCATATACTGAGATCGGCGTCCATCCTCAAAAAGGTTATGACCGCCCGGGCTGGCTGCGCCGCGAGCAGTTTGGAGCAGGAATGATAACAGGATGGGGCCAGCACCATTTTGATTCTGCAGCATGGGGTATGAACACTGAACATACCGGACCGGTTTCAGTTCAGGCTGTGGCCGAATTCCCGAAATCGGGTCTCTGGGATGTGCATGGTGATTTCATGGCGAAAGCAGAATATTCAAATGGAATAACAATGTATTCAGGTACCGGTTACCCTAATGGGATCCGTTATGAAGGCACCGATGGCTGGATATTTGTTTCACGTGGTGATTATGTTGCGTCGGCCAGCGATCCGGTATCGAAGAGCACAAACAGTAAAGCACTCGATGCCGGCAATCCGGATATCCTTAATTCGGTAATCGGGGAAAACGAAATACATCTTTACAGAAGCGAGGAACAACACGGCAACTGGCTTGAATCTATTCAGACCAGGAAGGAACCCATTTCTCCTGTTGAAATCGGGCACAGGGCATGCACGATCTGCCTGATCACACATATTGCAATGAAATTGAACAGGATATTACAATGGAATCCGGGAACTGAACGTTTCGAAAATGACGATCAGGCAAACAACATGCTGAGCCGCCCGGAACGCTATCCCTACGGGATCAGTAAATTCAGGAGGAGCATGCAGGCTGACTGAGATAATCACCTTTCTGTGAAAAGGCTGTTCAAAACCTATGGTTTTAACATGAAGTCCGCACACATGGACATGATTGTTTTTCAGAATGAAGTATCTGTCAACCTTAATATTTATTTTGCTGAATCGATTTCATCTTTCAAACAACGAATGAAAAAAGAACGTTCCCTATAATTTGGATTATGTACTATCCTGTAAGGATCTCTGAAAATTAATATAGAGCCGGCAGTGATCCAGGCACCACCAGTTTGAAGATATGATGCCCACCAGGAAAAATACGTATGATCAAAAATCCACAAGCTTTGCTGACTTAGTTCCGGGAAGAGCTTCATAAAATCGCTTGAGCCCAATAAATTCCATTCCTCCCTGTCCGGAACATGCCACCCTTCAGGACAAATTTTACCCGTTTCAACAGTGTACCAGTTGTAAAGACCTCCAGTTAGTTTTGTAAGTGTATCATTGTTAATCCATATATAGCATGGCGTGACAGCTTCCTCAAATTTAACAGGATCCGTCTGGTTGGGAATCATGGTACCATCATTTAAATGGACTCCTCTCAGGTTCTCTGCAATCCAGGTCTGGGTATTTACTACCATGGTATTGTAAACATTACCATCATAATCAGTTACATTACCCATAGTACCATCCATTGCAAAGACAACATCATCACCGTATGAAGTACCAAGTTCATTTTCTGCCCTGATACGGAAATGGCAGGTTTTTAATTCAGTGATTCCTGAAACTCCCGCAAAAACGCTTATCTCATCATGCCCGTTTTTAGGATTATCCTGAGCTTCCACTGTCATTCCGTAATTGGTATCATACCCGTAATCAAAATAAACATATGTTTTCAAATAATTGCAATTCACGGTACCTGTAAGTACGGCACTCGTTCTGGTTACGTATGAAGGAAACCTGGTTTTAACGGTTGGTTTATGCCCCACTGTGGAAAATGAAATTTCATCACCATAGGTTATACCAGATGTATTTGTAGCGTAAGCTCTTATATAATAAAGACTTGCCGGTTTCAAACCAGCTAATGTGCTATGGAAAACTCCATTGCCTGCCCCATCGGATGTAAAGCTGTCTCCAATTGTCGGAGACCCTTGCAGACCCCAGCACACTCCATAGGAATCAGCAATTCCAGAAAAAATATTCCCCCCGCTTGCTGCTTCTTTTCCTGTAATATCTGAAACCGGTAATGTTGAAATGCCAAGCGGATCCGGTTCTTTTTTACAATTTGTTGTAAGAAACAATACAAAAACCATTACAATGCCAGGGTAAATTGAAAATGTTCTTTTCATTTCTTTAATATGTTAATATTATTAGAAATGCTTCTTAACATTAGGAATTACGTTAAATTCTAATAGTTGAATTGTTAAAGAGAATTAGTTTTATTTAATTATGTGTGAGATAAAGATAGTGATCTAAAATTAAAATTTTTACATAAAAATCCTAAAATATTGAGGAAAGTAGATATTTATTTTATGAAACTCCCTCAGTATTTGTTATAAGCCTTTCTTAATTGTAAAAGCCGGAAGCCTTGACCACTTTTGGCCGGTCTGAAGTTCAAAGATATCAGCCACATGATTACAGATATTTACAACCGGCGGAAGGTGGTCACTTAACTCCGGCGGAGAGTGGTCAGTGTCACGGGCTTATGCAACACGGGAAGTAAAATCTGTTAAGTCAGAACCTAAAACTAAAGCAAAAAGGAATGTCAGCCAGTCACCTGCAATGGGGACAGACAAACCAGGCCAGGGAGATAAAATGCATAAGCCGGCACTCTTGACCACATTCCGCCGATAAATTGGACATTCTTATATTTATCTATAGATCATGAAATTACCTCCGGTTTTAAGTGGTCAATTTGTAGCGGCGAGAGTAGGTCAGGGTCACCGGCTTTTGCACTATTACATTTAAAATAGGATCATAAACCATCTTTGATCGTGTTCAGATAGACCATTGAGAATCCTGGAATAGTTTATAGGGATAGGTAAGGAATAAAGGTTGTCAGA
>CAYPKL010000259.1:0-3191 GCA_964411285.1 uncultured Rikenellaceae bacterium | reverse complement strand
GGGAAAGTATATTTTAATAGTACAGGCAATCCTGGTATGGCTACAGCAGGTAGTGGAGATGTTCTTACAGGAATACTTCTTTCTCTCCTGGCGCAGGGCTATGACCCTGAAAATGCTGCTGTTGCAGGAGTATATCTCCATGGATTGGCAGGTGATATTGCAGCTTCGAAAAATTGTTATGAGTCAATTATTGCATCGGATATAATTGATAACATAGGAAATGCGTTCTTAAGAATAAGGTCCACAGTGTGACAGTTATCATCTGGTTATCCGAACGAACATATTAAATTTGCAATTCTATATTTTAAAAATAACAACAAACCATGAAAATTTATTATAAATACTTGATAATTGGCGTATATGTCATAAGTGCAATTGCATGCTCTTCCGGCAAAAAATTATCTGATTCAAACAGTGTCATTACTCCTCTGTCCGGTAAATTAAGTGTGGCTGACGGGGCATTGGTTTATGCTCTGCCGCTTTCAGTTTTTGATATAATTATTGAGGCTGACCGTATAATTGAGAAGCCCGGCCCATATTCGCGTTACGCAGAAGATCTTCTCGGACTCAAAGATGTAATAAAGAACGATCGTGAATACTGGAATATCAACAGGATTGTAATAAGAACACATATTGAACTTGATCCTTCTGAATTCTATGTCATCGAAGCGAACTCAATCTTTAGGACTAATGTACTTTCTTTAAAGAAGGAAGGATTGATCCTTGATCTTAATCCGGAGTTTTACAATAGCAACGGGGATAATTTTTCCGGAGCAATCAATGAACAGAATCGTTCCAGGGTGCTTGACCTGGGTGCGGATGAATATTTTCAGGAGCGCAGGGATACTTTATATAAAGTTGTAAATGTGGATACCGCATTTATTAAGATACCATATCTAGTTGAAAAGAAACAGAAGCTGACTTATGATCAGCTGGCTGAAAAAGCAGCAAGGCGTTTAATGGAAATGAGAGATGGTAAACATTCTATTCTTACCGGTGAAGCCAATGTATTTCCGCAGAATGAAGTTGCAATAAATGAGATGAATCGGCTTGAAAAGGATTATGCTGACCTTTTTGCCGGTAAGGTATTGAAAGAATCACACACTTTCACTTACCAGATAGTCCCTGACAGAGAAATGTCGGGTAAACAGATCACCGTTTGCAGATTTTCTGAGTCCTCGGGTCCTGCTGCATCGGTTGAAGAATCAGGGAATCCGCTGATTCTTGAATTTGTTCCGGAGTTGAAAACCAAGCCACTGAATGTAATATCACACAGCCAGTCGAATTCTCAGAAATCAAAAAATGACAAATTGTACTATCGTGTTCCTGATGTTGTTAAAGTAAAAATTGTCTATGGGAATAATATCCTGAGCAACTCAAGACAGCTGGTTTATCAGTTTGGTGAAGTAATTCAGCTTCCTTCAAACTACGTTATCGGAAAATAAATTTTACAACTTTTGATTAAACATCTAAAGGTTACGTGCATCAGTCATTTGAATTTGCCGTTGCCTGCAGCCTGACGCCAATTGCCTTTTCTATTGAATTTTCCCCTTAAAGCCTTTCTGGTAATCTTCCCATTTCTGAGTTTCGAATGCTTTGTCGGCGAAGTAGCTTAAAAGCATTTCCATATCTTTTGGCTGCCTGAATCCGGGTACAGGAGAAACAGCATATTTATTATCCTTCTGGGTGAGAAAAACAACTGTAGGGTATGATAACTGACCTTGAAGCAATGCAATAGCTAACTGATGGGCTTTCCCGCTTTTACCGTCATTTATGAATGTCTGCCCGAGAAATGTAATCTTTTCACTGCCTTCGGCATCGAATTTGACCGGATAAAACCTCGTGTTGAGGATATCAGCTATCACGGTATTTGTAAATGTCTCCTTATCCATCTTCTTGCACCAACCGCACCAGTCAGTGTAAGTGTCGATGAATATCGGACGGGGCGACTGTTTGCTGAGTTTCTCGGCTTCCTGAATAGAATACCATTTTACCTCAGCATTCTGTGAATAAGCAATACTAATAATTCCGGCCAGCAAAGCAGTAATAAATATCTTTTTCATATCGTTTTTTTCTTAATCATCAAATAACGTGCAAAATAAATCAAATTCCATGTAATTGAGAATCAAAATCACAAATTTCCCTGATTATAACAACAATCACCGATTTTATGTTCAATTAACTTTCATGATTCAAAAGTTACTTTAAAATATTTTTTTACATTTACTGGTCGTAAAAACTTATCATTCAATTTATATGGAAACTATAACCAAGACCTTACGCGACTCCAAGGCTGCACGGTGGACAGCATTGGCAGTTGTTGCCTTCACGATGTTATGCGGATACTATCTTACTGATGTAATGGCTCCGCTTAAAGGATTGCTTGAAGGCCAGTTGCACTGGAACAGCTCGGAATTCGGGTTCTTTACAAGTGCCTATGGCTGGTTTAATGTTTTTCTGTTAATGCTTATTGTAGGAGGTATTATCCTCGATAAGATGGGAGTTCGTTTTACCGGGTTATTGTCTGCCTCAATTATGGTTATCGGTACAGCAATAAAATATTGGGCTGTTTCAACTCATATGCTTGATGGTCAGACCTGGCATGTGCTGTTCTGGGATGTAAATGCACAGGTTCTGATGGCAGGAGCAGGGTTCGCAATATTTGGAGTTGGTGTTGAAACTGCCGGAATTACTGTCTCCAAAATAATAGTAAAATGGTTCAAAGGTAAGGAGCTTGCTCTTGCAATGGGATTGGAAGTGGCTACAGCCAGACTGGGTACAGCCCTTGCACTCTCAACTTCAGTTCCCATTGCAAAAGCATTTAATACCGTTTCTGCACCTATACTTGTGTGCCTTATTATGCTTTGCATCGGATTGATCTCCTTCTTTATCTATACCTTTATGGATAAGAAACTTGATGCATCGCAGGCTGCCTATGATGAAGCAAACAAGACTGTAGATAGTGAAGAGGCATTTCGTGCCACTGATATCTTTAAAATAGTCACTAATAAGGGTTGGTGGTACATCGCAATTTTATGTGTACTGTTCTATTCAGCTGTTTTCCCCTTCCTGAAATATGCGACTGATTTAATGGTTCAGAAGTTTCATATAAATGAAGATTGGGCCGGATTAATTCCTGCTATGTTGCCATTTGGAACGATACTTCTTACCCCTTTATTTGGCAATTTATA
>CAYPKL010000258.1:0-2616 GCA_964411285.1 uncultured Rikenellaceae bacterium | reverse complement strand
AATGAACCTGCACAATTCCCTGTATCTGGTGTTATCCCCGGATGGACTGAAGCTCTTCAGCTGATGCCTGTGGGGTCAAAGTTTAAGCTGTGCATTCCTGAAAGCATTGGTTACGGCGCCCGTGGAGCCGGCGAAGTTATTAAACCTTATTCGACACTTATCTTCGATGTTGAACTACTTGAAATAATAAAGTAATTAATATGAACGCCGCTGAAATCCATACACCAAAAGGTGTTATGCATGTCAGTCTTTATGAAAAGGATGCCCCTGGGACTGTTGAAAATTTCATTAAACTCGCCAAAGAGGGATTCTATGACGGACTGGCATTTCACAGGGTAATTCCGGATTTTGTGATCCAGGGAGGATGCCCATTTTCAAAGGATATGAGCGATCCCCGGATTGGTACCGGCGGACCCGGATACAAAATAAATTGTGAGCTGACCGGAGACAATCAGTATCACGACAAAGGAGTATTGTCGATGGCACATGCCGGCAGGAATACCGGTGGATCCCAGTTCTTTGTCTGCATCAACAGGACAAACACCAAACATCTCGACAGGCAGCATACCTGCTTTGGTAAAGTTACTGACGGCCTCGATGTTATTGATAAAATACGCCAGGGTGATAAAATTGATAAAATAATTATACTCGAAAAGTGATATGGCATTTGAAATTACCGGTAAAGTAATCGATATCTCTCCTGTCAATCAGGTAAGCGATAAATTCAAAAAACGGGAATTTGTTATTGAAAAGAAAGAGGCAGGTGGAGCTGCCGTCTTTATTGACTATATCAAATTCCAGCTGATACAGGATAAATGTGATCTCATAAATGAATCATTTATTAATGAGGATGTTAAAATATGGTTCAATCTGAAAGGGAATAAATGGGAACGCGACGGGAAAACCAGTTATTTTACCAACCTCGATGCCTGGAAAATTGAAAAAATGTCAGCTCCCGGAAGTGAGCAGGTTTTGCCTCCCCGCAGTACGCTGGAAGATATGCCGCCAGAGGTCGATGAGTTAAGCGACCTGCCTTTCTGAAAGGGAACAAAACTGAATAAACAACATTGAATTTGTATATTTGTGGGGGCGTTGCAATCAACGTCCCCATAATTTTATATTATTGTTATACAGGTTGTATCAAAAATTTATATCATGAGATATTTTTTGAGTTTAGTATTTATTATCACCTGTTCACAAATTCAATCACAGGTATTAACAGCAGAAATTACGGATGCAGCCACTCAAAGGATCCGGCATGCCTACAACAGGTTTATCCAGCCTGCCGGCCTTCAGATCATCTTTGGCGATGAAGCTCTTGAAAATCATTCGCTTGATGTTGTTCTGTCGGCTGACGGCAAATGGCTTGCTGTTGAAGAACGGTACAGCATTGTATTCATCAGCACATCTGATAACAAAGTAAAATACAGCCTTGTAAACAGTGAACATCCTGATCTCAGGGGTGGGAGAAACACTTATTCCGGCATAATATGGAATTATGAGAATGATTCCCCTGCTGTTTACTGGAGTGTGATAGGAACGAACAACAGATCATTTGTTGCTTCAGCAAAATGGAATGGATCAAAGGCTGAATTCGGACGGCTCATTGAATATAAAACCCTCCCCCCTGCCGCCATGGCTCTTCCAAATGAGATCCTGATAACTAATGAATCCGGAGGCAAATTTATTTATGTCGTTCTTAATGGAAATAACAATATCATAAAACAGAATTTCATCTCCGGTGACACAATCTGGGTTGCCGACCCTGGTGTTGCACCTTACGGATTAACAATGGCAGCAGGAAAATTATATGTCACCTGCTGGGCCGGCCGACACCCTTCAGGCGATGATAAGGATGTTGCAGGTGTTCCATGGGGTCTGGCAAAAGTCGACAACACGACAGGCGGTTCAACGAGAGAAGGAAGCGTCGCGGTAATTGATCCTGAAAACGGCAAAATCATAAAGGATATTCTTACAGGACTTCATCCCAATGAGATTATCAGCGACAAACAGGGTAAATATGTCTTTGTCACAAATTCAAACAGCGATAACGTGTCAGTCATTAAAACTGCACGCGATGTGGTTTCAGAAACAATAAGCGTCAGGCTTCAGCCGGATATTAATCCGTATTTTGGCGATTCTCCTGACGGATTATGCCTCTCTCCCGATGAGAAGACCCTTTATGTCACTAACGGGATGGATAATGCCATAGCTGTAGTTTCTCTGGGAAAAAATTCCGGAAGGAAGAGCGCCGGCGCCAGCAGTGTTGTTACAGGTTTTATTCCCACTGGTGCATATCCTTCAGGAGTTTGTGTTTCATCTTCTGGTTCATTGTATGTTGCCAATCTTGAGGCCAATGGTGTGCATGTAGGTCTCAAAAATCCAAATGGCAGCAATCTGATTTATAATTCCCATCAGATGCTGGCTTCCGTATCGGTGATAACTGTCCCTGCCAAAAGTGATCTTAAGGCGTATACCGACACTGTAATTGCAGTTAACGACCTGGCCAGGGCAACATCAGCAAGGGAAAAGCCCAGGGCAGGCATTCGCCCAAAACCGGTTCCGGACAGGATCGGGGAACCTTCTGTTTTTAAGCATGTTCTTTACATAATCAAA
>CAYPKL010000257.1:0-4875 GCA_964411285.1 uncultured Rikenellaceae bacterium | reverse complement strand
TGATAATGATAGCCATCTTTTTAAGATTTAATTACAGGTAAATATATTATTTAATATCGTATATCAATAATTTATTCTATGTATTTCAGCTATTTTTTTTCCTGTAACAATATCTTTACAACAACGGGCCTTTCTAAAGACTTTGCAGACTTTATGGGCTTTATTAACTATTGCGTCCGGTATCATTTTTAAGTTACGGACTGCAGGTAATGATCCCCTATCAGAAGAATACAGAACAGTGATCTAAACGCTGCCTCATGCTTCATGATCCATCTCCACAATTGATCCGTCAACAGTATGTAATTTCTGCCGTATAAAAAACTTTTTCAAGTGAGAATTGTTTAAACACAAAGACACCGGGTAATATTCACAAATTAAAAACCAGATCAAAATGAATAAGATTGGAATTGTAGGGTCAGGAGTTGTTGCAAAAGCACTTGCTAAAGGTTTTCTAAACCATGGGTACGAGGTGATGGCTGGTTCGGGGGACAAAACAAAACGTGAAGACATTAAGAAGGAAACCGGAGCCCTGTCGGGATCATTTCAGGATGCCGTTGAATTCGGAGATCTGGTTGTGCTGGCAGTAAAGGGTACTGTAAGTGAAAGTATTGTAAAAGAACTTACAGACAGTCTTAAAGGAAAGACCATTATTGATGCTACAAACCCGCTTGATGATAAGCCTCCTGTTAATGGAGTCCTGAGGTACTTCACCTCATTGGAGGATTCTTTAATGGAAAGGTTGCAGAAACTTGCTCCCGAAGCAAATTTTGTAAAGGCTTTCAACAGTGTAGGCAATGGATTCATGATTGACCCTGCATTTGAGGTAAAACCAACAATGTTTATATGTGGTAATAATCAGAATTCCAAAAAAGATGTTGCAGCTTTGGTTGAAAAAGTAGGCTGGGAAGTTGAAGATATGGGAGGGGTAGAATCAGCAAGAGCTATTGAACCGCTTTGTATGCTCTGGTGCATACCCGGGATACTGGAAAACAGGTGGACCCATGCATTTAAATTGCTGAAGAAATAAAAGGCATAATTGTCCGCTGCCGGACTTTCAATTTCTCCAGTCACCCTCTGCCTTTTGCCAGGTTCCTGATGCCTGACAGCCGAAGCCTGGCGCCAGAAGTACTTTATCATTCATATCTTCTTATCCTGTCCAGCATAATAAAGTATTCCCGGACACGTTTAATATCTGATGTCCTGAATATTCGGCATTTGTAATTACTTTACATCTGCCTGTTATCTTACGAAGATAAATATGAAAAAAGCAAACCCTATCATCACATTAGCTGCTGTTTTTGTACTTTTATTTTCTTATGGGGGTATGTCCGATAATATTAATTATCGTGACGGTTTAAGTTCTGACCAGACAAGTTCTAAAACTGTTCAGACAAAAACACAATCATCACAAACAGGTTCTAAATCTGTTCAGACAAAACCTACGTCTGCCAAAACCGGTCAAAAATCCACACAATCTGTACAGACGAAAAAAAAGCCAGCACAAACCGGGTCAAAATCTACACAGGCGAAATCAAAAACTGTTCAAAAGAGCTCCAAACCTGAAACTGTCAAGGTGAAAAAAGATCCCGGAACTATCACGATTGGTACACAATTCTGGGCAGCAGCAAACCTGAATGTAAGCACCTTCCGGAATGGCGATTCAATTCCACATGCAAGAACAAATGAAGAATGGGTAGCAGCCGGTGAATCAGGTAAACCTGCATGGTGTTATTATAATAACGACCCTGCAAACGGTAAAAAATACGGCAAACTCTACAACTGGTATGCTGTGAACGACCCCAGAGGATTGGCTCCGGTTGGCTGGAAGATACCCGGGGATGCTGACTGGGCCAAGCTGACTAACTACTTAGGAGGGCCAAATGTGTCAGGTGAAAAAATGAAAAGCACCGTCGGATGGATTGAGGATTCCAATGGAAATAATGAATCCGGCTTTACCGGTCTCCCCGGAGGTTATCGTGTTGAGAATGGAACGTTTCTCAAACTTGGCAGTATCGGTTCATGGTGGAGTGTGGCGGAAGTCAAAGGTCTTAAAGCAATTGACTACTACCTTGCATTGAACAGAAGCCTGGGAAGAAGCATCAGTCCCAAGCAGCGTGGAGAATCTGTTCGCTGTATCAAAAATTAAATCATAGCCTGCATATCCAAAAGAAAAAGTGGTCCTGCAGTCTTAAGGACTCATATATGGATATTTAAAATCAGTAGCCGGGATCAAAGTTTCTTTAATTGTTCTTGGACTGACCCATCTGGTAAGGTTAAGGTGACTTCCTGCTTTATCATTTGTACCTGAAGCCCTTGCTCCGCCAAAAGGCTGCTGGCCGACCATTGCTCCTGTCGGTTTGTCATTTATATAGAAGTTTCCGGCAGCAAAACGTAATAAACGGCATGCTTTTATCATTGCATATTTATCGTTGCTGAAAATGGAACCTGTAAGCCCGTAGGGTGATGTCTCATCACATATCTTAAGCGTCTCTTCGAACTTTTCATCCTCATAAATAAATATTGTCATCACAGGGCCGAATATCTCCTCTTCCATTGTAATAAAGTGAGGATCATTAGTAACAATCAGTGTAGGTTCAATATAAAACCCCTTTGATTTGTTTCCGTTCCCGCCGGCAATAATTTCTACATCTTTTGAAGTCTTTGCCAGATTTATGTACGACATGATTTTATCAAATGATGTCTCATCAATAACCGCATTTACGAAATTATTAAGGTCAGTTACATCACCCATCCTTACTTCAGAGATCATTCTTAACAAATGACGGGATGTTTCATTCCATATTGATTTTGGGATATATGCCCTTGAGGCTGCGGAACACTTTTGCCCCTGGTATTCGAATGAACCACGGACAATGGATGTTGCCAGGGCAACAGGATCGGCAGAGCTATGGGCAAATATGAAATCTTTACCACCTGTTTCACCGACAATTTTTGGATATGATCTGTACATGTGAAGATTACCGGCAACCTGTTTCCAAACATTATTAAGGGTTGAGTTTGAACCGGTGAAGTGTATTCCGGCCAGATCTCTATGATTTAATACGATACTGCTGATAAGTGAACCTGAACCTGGAACGAAGTTTATTACACCTGCAGGCATACCCGCCTCCTCAAATATTTTCATCAGGTAATAGTTTGAGAGAAGTGCAGTGGTTGCAGGTTTCCAGACTGTTGTATTACCCATGAGAGCAACCGACGTATTAAGATTTGATGCTATTGCAGTAAAATTAAAAGGGGTAATCGTATAAACAAATCCTTCAAGCGGGCGGTACTCAATGCGGTTTATTGTTTCGTTTTCAGATTTTGGCTGCTCCATATAAATCAGCGAAGCGAAATAGTTATTGAACCTGAGGTAGTCAGTCACTTCACACGCAGAATCAATCTCAGCCTGAAAAGCATTTTTCCCCTGTCCCAGCATAGTTGCTGCATTAATCTGATACCTGTATTTTTTTGAAACCAGTTCTGCGGCTTTAGCCATAATTGCTGCCCTTTCCATCCAGGCAAGATTCATCCACTCACATTTTGCATCCAGAGCTGCCTTAATGGCAAGCTCTGCTTCCTTTTCGGTTGCCATATGATAGGTGGCAAGGAGGTGACTGTGATCGGAAGGCATTATGACATTTCCGGTTTTTCCCGTTCTTATCTCCCTGCCCCCGATAATAAGAGGGATATCTATTATCCTGTTTTTTTGCAGGATTAACTCTTCTTCAAGCAGTCTCCTCTCAGGGCTGCCTGAAATGTATGTTAAAAGCGGTTCATTCTTCGGTTCATTGAAATTGAAAATAGCATTGTTCATTTGCGTTTTTTTTCAATATTAATATTGTGAGCAGCGATAATCTATGATTTTTGTCTTCCCCTGTCATGTCCCGCTATCATATGGTTTAAATATAACAACCGAATTGTTTAAATGTGCGGTAATTTGTATTTTTTCTGCATCTCTATCACATTATCCCTGAACTTCGGGAAATTTGTC
Source organism: uncultured Rikenellaceae bacterium (assembly GCA_964411285.1). GTDB lineage: Bacteria > Bacteroidota > Bacteroidia > Bacteroidales > VadinHA17 > LD21. The sequence continues at coordinate 881 of CAYPKL010000257.1, read as the reverse complement.
CAGAGTTCTTTATCGCATGCAGCTAACCCTTCGCATTCAATACAGCATTCATATCCTTTCCCGATCACACACTTACGGACTGTGCATGAACTGACAGTCAGGCTTAAAGGCTTATCCTTTGTCTTGCAACCATAGCAGAAGACTTTCTCCGGATATCGTGAATACCCTATCAAAATTTAGTACCTGCGCAATGCATTGCACAGCTACTGAACAATCCAATTAATTAAATTGTCATTTAAATTTATTTTGATTAACAGATTTAACGGGTATAAATTCTGCTTTTATTATATTAGTAAACTGTTAGTGTACTAAAATAATAACTCTGGTCAATGCGCAAAATTTTAACTTTTGTTCTGATTTCTATGCTGGTTGTGGCTGGCTGTAAAAAATCGCGTAATTATGTTGGTTTACCGGATGATATGATTGAAGCTGGAAAAGATTCTATCCTGAAGGATAAGATCATTTACCATTTCGCCCGCGTTGATGATAGCGGAAATATCCTGCCCTGGTATTCGGCTAACCTGGGCCGGTCATACGAAGATGCCTTAAACCGTGTATGGAACTTCTGGAAAAACATGGAGTACTGTACAAATGGAGTGAAGTACTATATGAACCATCAGGTATGGAGCGAAAACCACGACAGAAGGGGGCTTGGCGGCGACCAGCTGCAAATGGCCCTTTCATCATGGGATCTGTTCTATAATTTTACCGGTGATGAATCAGTAATTGTGGATATGAAATATATGGCAGATTATTACCTTTCACATTCTTTATCCGCTTCTGACTGTGAGTGGCCATTTTTACCCTATCCCTATAATACTGATATTCATTCCGGTGAATATGACGGTGATATGATCATTGGCAAAGGTTACCTGCAACCT
>CAYPKL010000256.1:0-4115 GCA_964411285.1 uncultured Rikenellaceae bacterium | reverse complement strand
TATATGGCAGATTATTACCTTTCACATTCTTTATCCGCTTCTGACTGTGAGTGGCCATTTTTACCCTATCCCTATAATACTGATATTCATTCCGGTGAATATGACGGTGATATGATCATTGGCAAAGGTTACCTGCAACCTGATAAAGCAGGTTCATTAGGTTATGAGCTGATCCATCTGTATAAAAAGACAGGTGATGAAAAATACCTCAACGCAGCCGTTAAAATTGCAAATACCCTGGCTTCGAAAGTGGCACCGGGTGACAAAGATAATTCTCCCTGGCCATTCAAAGTAAATGCTAAAAGCGGTGAGGTAGGAGTTCTGGCGGAGGATGCCACATGGTATGAAGGGATGGATGAAGAACTGAAAAAGCAGAATAAGGATTTTAAGAAATCAAGCTATACAACTTTCTGGACAGGCACATTGGGAATGTTTCATGATCTCATTAAAATGCAGAAGGGAGACACTGCTGATTATAAAAAAGCATTTGACCTCACTCTGAACTGGATGAAGAACTATCCGGTCGCAACAAATAAATGGGGGCCATTCTTTGAGGACGTCCCGCGTTGGTCAGACACCCAGATCAATGCCATTACTTATGCAATGTACCTGATGGAAAATCCTGACTTTGATCCGGATTGGCAAAAGACCGTGAACAGCATTTTCAACTGGGTCCATAAAGAACTTGACAATGACAGCTATTCAAAGTACGGAGTGATAACCATAAATGAACAGACGGCTTATCGCGTTCCCGGGAACAGCCACTCATCACGTCAGGCTTCAATGGAACTGAGATACTGGGAACTAACAGGCGATACTACTTTTGTGGAGAACGCTATTCGTATGCTGAACTGGGCAACCTACATGGTTGACGATGACGGGAAGAACTTTTATCCGACCAATGCTGTCTGGATGACAGACGGTTATGGCGATTATGTTCGTCATTATCTGAGGTCTATGGCAGCCGCACCGGAGCTTGCACCGGATAACTCCGATCACCTGCTCAGATCATCTTCAACAGTAATGAAAATTAAATATCAGCCCTCAATGATCTCATATGAGGTTTTTGATAATAACTCATCAGAATTATTCAGGCTCACGTCAAAACCGAAGAAAGTGACAGTCAATGGAACGATTATTATGGAAGTTCAGGATAAATCATCTGAAGGGTGGGTATGGCAAAACCTTCCTTCCGGAGGGGTTCTGACCCTGCGTCAGTCAATTGGCAACCGGATTGAAATCAAAAAATAGACAACTTTATTAATTCCTTTTTTATTGCTGCTTTATTGTTTCATAGCTTTTAAATGAATAACTTATCAGTCATAAGTTTAGTCACAACCTGTATGCTTTTTTGATTCAATTTTGAATAATATCAAATATTTAACTCTGAACCCCGATGAAAAAAATAGTATTGATTGTCATTCTTGTTTTAGCTTGTTCCGCTCCGGACGGCTGGGCCCAGAAGAAAACAAGCAAGCCTGATAACATTATTACCAGGGAAAATTCCAATCCGGGGACAACGGACTGGATACTTACGAATGTTACCAGGCATGAAGATGAGCCATATGATGAGGGGTGGCATCGCAGGACAGAAATTGAGGGCTATGTATCGCACATGAGTATTAAAGCGGGAGATACACTAAACATTTATGTCAGTACAGATCCTCCTTCTGATTATATGATTGAAATATTCAGGATGGGCTTTTATGGGGGTAAAGGCGGACGCCTGATGACAACTTTCTCACCTCAGAAAGGTCTTGCTGCAGGAATAAAACAGCCTACACCTGTTGATGGGCAGTATCACATTATGGAATGCAACTGGAAAGTATCAGCTAAACTTAAAATACCTGAGGATTGGGTCAGCGGTGTATATCTTGGAAAGCTAAGTATCTGGAGGAACATTCCTGCCGATGCGTATTTCGTATTCGTAGTTAAAGATGATAGAAAAGCAGACCTGTTGTTTCAGGTTTCTGATTTTACATGGCAATCATATAACAGATGGCCTCAGTGGCGTTCAATGTACGATTCTCCGAACAATCCATGGGGTACAAGGATTCCCGAAAGTTATGCTGCAGGCTTTGACCGCCCCTATGCGCTTTTCTGGAATGGCTACCCGGGAGGCTTTGAGCCTCTGACAAATGGATCCGGAGAATTTCTTATGACAGAATTCCCTCTGGCATACTGGCTTGAAAGAGAGGGTTATGATGTCAGCTACATTTCCCAGATGGATGTTCATGAGAATGGCCCTACTTTGCTTCGCAGCAAGGTGTACCTCTCAGTAGGTCACGATGAGTACCTTACCGAAGAATGCTATCAGAATATTATAAAGGCAAGGGATGCAGGTGTAAATCTTGCCTTTCTCTGCGGTAATGCAATATCGGGCAGGGTACAGTTGCTGACAGGTACAAAAGGTATACCCAATCGGGGTATGAGGTACATTGGGCATGAAAAAGGTAATTTTGATGATGTTGAGCTCCTGGGAGCCAAGTCCTATGGTGTCGGACTGGCTGACTGGATTTGCGCTTCACCTGATCACTGGGCATTTGAGGGAACCGGAATGAAAAAAGGAGATATAGTTCCTCAATTGGTAGGATGGGAGTATCACGGACCACCTCTTGCAGAAAACCATAAAGACCTTGTCGTGTTGGCAGAAGGTCCTGTTACGAATTATTATGGAGTTCCAAATCCGAGAAAAAGAACATATGCCACGACAATTTATACCGCGTCAAGGGGTAATTATGTGTTTAATGCTGCAACCTGCTGGTGGAACAAGGTAATGTCTTCGCCACCCGGTTATATTAATCCGCCATTTATAAACCATTTTAAAGACGGAGATGCAAGGATTCAAAGGATTACAAAAAATATCCTTGACCGGATGATCTCAGTTCAGATTAAATAAATATAATATTTCTATCATAACTCTAAACAAAATCATCCTTTCATTGTTAATAATCCGGAATATACATTCGTCCTTATAAATGACAGTTCAGGCAATTCAAACACTGATATTTACAACATACTGTGGTTTGTTCTTAATAATTGTTTTTCTGTAATACGATTTCGGGGAGAGTTTCCCAGGTTAGTTAGAAAAAAAATATTCTTTTAGTCCCTGTCTGAAAATGAAGCACAATGTAATAATTATCGGAGGTGGAGTAAGTGGTACAGCTTTACTTTATACACTTTGCAAATACACAAATGTGAAAAGTATCGGTCTGATTGAAAAGTATTCCGACTTCGGACTTGTTAATTCATCTCCCAGGATGAACAGTCAGACTCTTCATTTCGGTGATATAGAGACCAACTATACCCTTGAAAAAGCAAAAAAGGTAAAACGTTACGCCGATATGGTGAAAAATTACCTTGAACATGAAAAAGCAGTCAGGGGTAATGAAGGTATCTTTATAAAAGTCCCTAAGATGGTGCTGGCCGTAGGCAGGGAACAGGTAAAAACTTTGCGCAACCGGTATCCTTCTTTTGGCCAGCTGTTTCCCAATTTGAAGATGATCGGGAAGGAAGAGATAGGCAAAAGGGAACCCAGAATACTGGAAGGACGCGATCCTGAACAGGAACTGCTTGCGCTGGTAACAGAAGATGGTTATACGGTTGATTTCAGAAAACTATGTCACTCCTTTGCAGAAAATGCCAAAGCTCTTAACCCTGACATATCGGTTTACATGTCAACAAAGGTTGAGAAGATAATCCGTGACGGTAATAATTACATAATTAAAACTGATAAAGGTGAATTTGAAACAGGAGCTGTTGTGGTTGCTGCCGGGAGCCATAGTTTGCTATTTGCCAAATCGCTTGGATATGGTAAAAGCTATTCAATCCTTTCGATGTCAGGCAGTTTCTATACCGGGCCCAGGGTCCTGAACGGCAAGGTTTATACGATGCAGATACCAAAGCTACCTTTTGCTGCTGTTCATGGCGATCCTGAAGTACATAATGAAAATATTACACGGTTCGGCCCAACAGCAAAACCAATTTTCTTCCTTGAAAGATATAACTACTCGACATTCTGGGAATACTGGAAAACATTTGGATTCAGTATAAAGCCTGTGTTAAGCATACTCAAAATATCTTCCGACAGGGTAATTTTTAACTACCTTCTTAAA
>CAYPKL010000255.1:0-7621 GCA_964411285.1 uncultured Rikenellaceae bacterium | reverse complement strand
CAAATGGTTTAAGATACCCGCTGGTTGAAACAGAGCTTTCCAGAGTTCTGACTACTGTAGTTCCGACTGCGCATATCTTGAATTTTTCATCTTTTGCTTTATTAACGATCTCGGTTGCCTCTTCAGTTATCCTGATTCGTTCAGAATCTACTTTATGTTTTGTAAGGTCCTCAACATCAACGCTTCTGAAGTTGCCGAGACCAACATGCAAAGTTATCTCAGCAAAGTCAACCCCAAGGATTTCCAGCTTCTTCAGCAACTCCCTGCTAAAATGTAATCCTGCAGTCGGAGCTGCAACGGCGCCCTCGTGCTTTGCAAAAATTGTCTGGTAACGTTCACTGTCTTCAGGTTCGACAGGTCTGTTTATGAACTTTGGAAGCGGAGTCTCACCAAGGCCGTAAAGGGTTTGCTTAAACTCCTCATAAGTCCCGTCAAACAAAAACCTCAGGGTTCTTCCACGTGAAGTTGTATTGTCGATAACCTCTGCTACAAGAAGATCATCTTCGCCAAAATAGAGTTTATTACCAATCCTTATCTTTCTTGCTGGATCAACCAGAACATCCCATAACCGTTGTTCCCTGTTAAGCTCCCTGAGCAGAAAAACTTCAATTTCAGCCCCGGTCTTCTCTTTATTACCATAAAGACGTGCCGGAAACACTTTTGTATTATTAAAAACAAGAACATCATGTTCATGAAAATATTCCGTTATTTCCTTAAATATTTTATGTTCCAACTGTCCCGTCTTTCTGTTAACTACCAATAACCTGGCTTCATCCCTGTTTTCTGTTGGATAAAGAGCAATTAGTTCCTGTGGCAGAGTGTACCTGAATTGTGACAATTTCATGATTAATGTATTACTTTTTATATTTTAAGAATTCCTTTATACGGAGTAGTTTTAATTTTGTTTCAAATCTTCCAGAATATTTTTAAAATTTTCAAGGGACCAGGCATCTTTAAGGTGAAAATTTCCGATAGCAGTTCTTTTAAGAGATGATAAATAGGCTCCGCTGTCAAGAGCCTGACCAAAATCCCTGGCAAAAGATCTGATGTATGTTCCTTTGCTGCAAACTATTCTGAAGGTGGTTTCCGGCATATTATAAGAAAGCATTTCGAGTTCCCTGAAAATGACAGGGACCGGAGAGAGTTCCATAATAATACCCTTTCTGGCATATTCATAAGCCCTCTTACCTTTTATCATCTTGGCAGAATGCAATGGAGGGACTTGTTTCTGTTCACCAAGGAATTTAATAAGGGTCTCATTAACAAGCTTTTCAGTAATATGATTAACCTGAAACCTCTCACTTATTTCAGTCTCAAGATCATACGAAAGAGTCGTTTCTCCGAGATGGATATTTGCAATATACTCCTTATCCAGATCACGGAACTCCTCTATCCTTTTTGTGGCTTTTCCTGTGCAGATGATCATTAATCCCGATGCAAGAGGATCAAGGGTACCTGCATGTCCGACTTTAATATTTCTGTTCCCGCCAGATGCCTTTATCATTATCCTGACCTTATTCACCAGGTCAAAAGCTGTCCAGTAAAGAGGTTTATCAAAAAAGAGGATCTTGCCCTCTTCATAGGGTGTTAAATTTTCAGAAGACATGCAGACCCAGTAAAAGTGAAAATATACCTATCAGGACACAATATACAGCAAACCAGAACAGATTACCTTTTTTGACAAGGCTGATCATCCATTTACAGGCAAGATAACCTGAAACGAAAGCTGTCAGAAAGCCTGCTGCTATCACTAAAAATGAAGTGCCTTCCTTTGAAAAATCTCCGGATCTCATCTCAAGGAAGTTAGCTCCTATAATCGGCACCAATACCATTAGGAAAGAAAACCTGGCAATGTCTGATTTTCTATTCCCCAGCATCATTCCTGTGGCAATAGTTGCACCCGACCTGGAAATTGCGGGTAAAACTGAAAATGCCTGGGCAATCCCGATAATAAATGAATCGAGATAGGTGATTGATCGTTCTTTTGGCTTTATAATTATTGTCATTCCGAGAATCACCGCAGTGATAAAAAACTCATTGCCCAAAGAGATCATATTGCCTGTAAAATACTCTTCTGCTATAACTTTCATAAAGAATCCGGCAATTCCCACAGGTATCATCGAAATAACAAGCTTAATAATATATTTCGTCTCATCATTTAATCTGAAAGCAAACAAACCTTTAAAAAGATCAAGGATCTCCTTCCACAGGACAAAAATCGTGCTTAAAACAGTAGCGCCATGTACGGCTATTGAAAAATAAAAATTTGCCTCATGGTCAATCCCGAACAGGTATTTACCCAATTCAAGATGGCCGGAACTGCTGACAGGCAAAAATTCAGTAAGACCCTGAATCAGTCCAAGGACAATTGCTTCCAGAAGATCCATACTTTATAGGAGATATAGTTTTACCTTGATGAGTTTTTGGGTTTTTTCATTATTGCCCAGATTTCAAATATGAAACCTGCAAGGACTACAATTGGTGCAAGAGTTATCCTTCTGAAACTGAATATTTCTTCACTGAATACATTGGGATCTTTCGATTTACCGCCAAGCATCAGTAAAAATCCAATGACTATTATGGCAAAACCAATTGCAAGAAGCTTATAGTTCTCCCGGCCCAGGGCAAAATTCAGTTTTTCTTTATTATCGTTTTTAGTTGCCATGATTCAATTATATAATTTGTCTTCAGAAATAACGAGGTATCTGTTAACAGATAAGTAGGTTGAAACCAGATTTATTAAGATCCCGAAAATGATCAGTATAACACACAGAATTGCTAAAAGTTTTGTGCTTTCAAAAGAAAACATCATATAAAATTCTTTTTCAATCAGGTAAAGAAGACCCATAAGCAAGGTCATCGCAATCAATGCTGCCAGAAGTCCATGATAAATACTCCGGATCAGAAAAGGCTTTCTGATAAATGATCTTGTAGCGCCAACAAGCTGCATAGTCCTGATAAGAAATCTTTTGGAATAAATAGCAAGCCTGATTGTATTGCTTATTATAGTAACAGCGATCAAAAAGAGAAAAGCGCTTATTACCAGCAGGAATATGCTGATTTTGCGGACATTCTCATTTATAAGAAAGAGAAGGGATTCCTCATAATATACTTCTTTTACGAACGGGTATTCTGTGACATACTTTTCAATTTTTGTCACGCTGTCAGGGCTTGTGTATCCGGCATAAAGAAATACATCAATTGAAGGAGGAAGAGGGTTGTCGCCAAGGAAGCTGATAAAATCTTCTCCCAGGTCTTCTTTCATTTTGGCCGCTGCCTCATCTTTTGAAACATAGACCGTAGATTTTACATAAGGTTTGGCATCCAGGTCCTTTTGCAGCATTCTGATATCAGCTTCTCTGGCATCATCATCAAGCATTACTGCAAACGAGAGGCTCTCCCTGAAATAATCCGAAAGCTCCTTCGCATTAATTATTACCAGTCCAAGTATTCCAAGCAGAAAAAGAACCAGCGAGACGCTTATAACAAGTGTCAGATAGGAACCTTTCAGTTTTGCTTTTGCAAACCCTGTGTCTTTTTTCTTCACTGTCAGCTTCTAATCAACTATAGATATCCACCCGAACTCATCAGTTTCATCCCCGTACTGAATACCTGTAAGTTTATTATAAAGTTTCATTGTAACAGGGCCCGGTTTTCCATCTTTGCAATATTCATAAACCCTGTTCGTATCAGGGTCGAATATCTTCCCTATAGGACTGATTACGGCAGCAGTTCCACAGGCGCCTGCTTCCGTAAATTCCGATAACTCTTCCAGGGCGACTTGTCTTCGCTCTGTCTTTATTCCCAGACTCTGTGCCACATCAATCAGGCTCATATTTGTTATAGAGTTCAGAATTGATTCTGACCTGGGAGTGATATAAGTATTATTTTTTATTCCGAAAAAATTCGCAGGTCCGCACTCATCAATGTATTTCTTCTCTCTTGCATCAAGGAAAATAGTGCTTGAGTAACCTTGTTCTTTTGCAGCAATTCCGGCTCTCAGGCTGGCGGCATAATTACCCCCTACTTTGTAGATACCAGTACCTTTAGGTGCCGCACGGTCATAATCCCTGCTAATCATCATATTTACAGGCTTAACACCTCCCTTGAAATAGGGGCCAACAGGTGTCACAAAGACAATAAACACGTATTCAGAGGCAGGTTTTACTCCTACTTCGGCTCCGCTGCCGTATAAAAGAGGACGTATATAAAGGGTTGCGCCCGAACCGTAAGGTGGAATAAACCTTTTGTTCAGCTGAACAACCCTGAAAACAGCTTCTTTGAATTTTTCCACAGGGAATTCTGCCATTTTTATGCCGTTTGCAGAAGAAACAAGCCTTTTTGCATTCTCTTCCCACCTGAACAGCCTGATTTTGCCATCCTTACCCATATATGCCTTCAGACCTTCAAATGCTTCCTGTCCATAGTGCAAACCAGTGGCTGCAATATGAATTTCAATATATTCAGATTCAGAAACTATCAGTTCTCCCCATTTACCGTCTTTATAAAAACAACGGATATTATGGTCAGCCTTAACATATCCGAAAGGCAGGTTTTTCCAGTCAAAAGTATCCATGATATTTAATTAAAATAATATCCGGTAAAAGTACATTTTTAAAACTAATCCCGTACAGGATTGTAGTCTAATTTCGATTATTTATAGTATTCCTGCAAGGCAGCTATCTGATCCTCAACAGATACAGTTCTCAGGATCTTTCCTGTTCCGGTAAGGAAATCATGTTTTCTCAGGAATTCCATCTGAATACTTATCCATTTGTCTTTCCTGATAACCATCCCATGCTCTGTCCTTTCTTTAAACAACCTGTCTGTCAACCGCATATAATCAGAACGACCCAGGTAATCAATTCTTGCATCGTGCAATATTTTGTCCGACAGAGTACTATATTTTTCACTATATGAATTCCTGATCAGCACCTCCGACTCCCTGACAAATCTATTATCAATGTTGTATTTTGGTAAAAAATCGTTCATAAGTGTTAATGCCGCTTCTTCAGGCTTTTCATAATCTGTGATATATCCCGTGATTATAAAAAGTGAAGTGAGCTTCAGGATAAGGTATTGCTCTTCCGGAATATGTTCTGATATTGCAAGCAACTCAATCTGGTTCACAAGATTCCTTGCCATCGATAAATTGTGAAAATAAAGATTCGGAGGAGCTTCATCAGAAAATATTTTAAAAATTGCTTCTTCAATATCATCAAGCCTTATCAGCTGCATTTTGAACAGAAACCGTTCATTTGGAAAACCCTGTTCATTTCTTAATTCCGGAATTATTCCGCTGACAAAATACATATCAAGTTCCCCTTTGTATTTCACGGGCATCCTGCCACGGTGTTCACAGATAAAAAAGTCCTTGACAAATTCATAGGTCGTACCTGATATATTCACTTTCCCCGCTTCTCCCGATGATTCCATCCTGCTGGCAGTGTTTACCGTGTCGCCCCAGATATCGTAAGAAAGCTTTTTGTGGCCGACAACACCTGCAATTACCGTACCTGTATGTATCCCAATTCTGATATCCCAATACTTCATCCCCTGGATCAGCGATAACTCTTTAAGCTTTTCCATATATTCCTGCATTTCAAGAGCTGCCAGAATTACCTCAATGGGATTGGTCCTGTTTTTTTCAGGAATACCGCCTGCACACATATATGCATCTCCTATTGTTTTGATCTTTTCAATCCTGTACTTCTCCACAACGGAATCAAAATGAAAAAAGAATTTATCAAGTTCATCAATCAGAACCTCCGGATTCATCTCTTCAGCAATCTGGGTAAAGCCCTGAATATCGGAAAATAAAACCGTAACAAAGTTGTATTTTACCTTTGTTGCCTTGCCGGTCAACATTAATTCATCAGCAGTATTTTTAGGGAGAATATTGGCTAGCAAAGCATCTGTTTTTTCCTTTTCCGCTATCAGGTCCTCTGTTTTTTTATTAATCACCTGCTCCAGCATCTGCTGCTTATTGAAAAAATGCAATCTGAGATACTGATAGATTGCCACGACAAGCAGGAAAATAAATAACAGGAAAAGAATTACTGCCAGTTTGGGAAAACACCATTGAGGCTGAGCAGATCCGGCTGCATCAGAATTCATAGCCTGGGATGAAGAAAAATGTAACGCAGAAAGGACAATTACAAAACAGTAAAATCTTAATTTCCTGATAAACAGCATAAACATCTGAGTTTCCCGATTGTATGCCAAATGTATCAATTAACTTTTATTAATCATAAACTTTGTGACCGCCGTGAATCACTTTCCGATTTAATTTGGTTATAAACACCCGGACAGGGGAGGTGCTTTTTTTAGTAGTTTTGCAGTCTGACAAACTATATTTATGCAAATCATTTTTGCTTCCAATAATAAAAATAAGATACGGGAGATCAACCATATACTTGGGAACAGCTTTACACTGCTGAGCCTTGCTGATATTAATATGGAAGAGGATATCCCGGAGGATGAGCCAACGCTTGAAGCTAATGCACTTCATAAAGCAAGGTATATTTTTAATGCAACAGGGATGAATGTTTTTGCCGATGATACCGGACTTGAGGTCGAAGCTCTCGACGGACGGCCAGGTGTACATTCTGCAAGGTTTGCCGGTGAATCAAAAGATTCCGGCGCCAATATTGATAAACTTCTCTCCCTCCTGGGTAATTCAACTAACCGTAAGGCAAGATTCAGGACAGTCATCGCATTGTTATTTAACGGTAATGAATATATTTTTGAAGGGATAGCCTGGGGTTTGATTATAGCCGATAAAAGGGGAAATGAAGGGTTTGGATATGATCCTGTTTTTATGCCTGAAGGTTATGATCAGACTTTTGCAGAAATGGACCTTACCAGAAAAAATATGATATCGCACCGGGCAAAAGCCTTTGAAAAGCTGAGATCGTTTTTGTCAGAAAACTGTGATAATGAACTTAATGATTCTGTTTAGTCATTTCCTTCCGGAATGAGAAGCCGGCTTTGCATATTACTTTTATCCATTTTGACTGTTGCAGTGAATTGTCAGCAGCCGCTCGGATCATGGTCTGACCATCTCAGTTATAACACTGCCGTAAATGTTGCTGTAAGCCAGGAAAAAATTTACGCTTCAACAGGGACTTCTGTTATCGTGTTTAATAAAGATTTCCGTGAACTCAGCAAACTTTCGCCTGTAAATGGTCTGTCTGAGACGGGAATCGCTGCAATATCATGGTCAGAAGAAAATGAAGTCCTGATAATAGCTTATAAGAACACAAATGTCGATCTTGTATTTAAGAGCAGCATTTTTAACATTCCTGACATCCTGAATGCTTCCACCGGTGAAAAGAAAATAAACAGAATCCAGACGTCAGGCAGATATGCCTACCTGGCAACAAACTTTGGAATACTTGTTATCGACCTGATTAAAAATGAGATACGTGATACCTGGAGGCCGGCGCCTGATTCAGACAATAATGAGGTATTTGATATCGCCTTCGGAAACAATAAAATATACGCTGCCACAAATCTTGGCGTCTGGTTTGCTGACATCTCAAACCAGGGTCTGGCTTATTTCGGAAACTGGGATCAGATGGCTGGCATTCCAGGGTTAAGATGTACACTTACAATTTTC
>CAYPKL010000254.1:0-3296 GCA_964411285.1 uncultured Rikenellaceae bacterium | reverse complement strand
TGTAAGTTCATACTGGAGAAACGGACCGGTATTGAATAATGCAATCAGCGGGCTCGATCAGGCGTTATGGGATATTAAAGGCAAACGGGCCAATATGCCAGTTTATCAGCTGCTGGGAGGTAAATGCCGGTTTGCAGTGCCTCTCTACGGCCATGCCAGTGGCAGAACTGTGGAAGAAGTAGTTGATAATGTTAAAAAGTTCACCGACAGAGGATTTAAATATGTCCGGATTCAGCTTGGCGGATATGGAGGGGTTGGCGCAGTTCCGAAAACACCTGATTACAAGGCTGCTGGCTTCGGAGCAGAAACAGACAATTTCATGGATGAGTATGCCTATCTGTCAGGTGCCCCTAAAATGTTCGAAGCGGTCCGCAAAGCCTGTGGCGAAGAGCTGGAACTGTTACATGATATTCATGAACGCAACCAGCCGATGGACGTAATAAATCTGTGCAGAAAACTTGAACAGTACAGGCCGTTCTTTATTGAAGATCCGCTATCACCGGAAAATACACACTGGTGGAAACAACTTCGTGAAAGCACCTCGGTACCGTTTGCTATGGGAGAACTCTTCAATAATATCAATGAGTTTGTGGAACCGATGGTAAACCATTATTTTGATTATATCAGAATCCATATATCACAGATCGGGGGGATAACTCCTGCCATGAAGGTGGCAAGGCTTGGCGAGTGGTTCAATGTCAGAACAGCATGGCACGGACCTGGCGACGTATCACCCGTGGGACATGCTGCAAACGGGCACATTGACCTGGCTGTCTGGAATTTCGGGATCCAGGAAGGCGGCTATAACTTCTCGGAAAAGGAACAGACTGTTTTCCCGGGGTGCCCTACATTCAAGGACGGCTATATGTATGTAAATGAGGCTCCCGGACTCGGAGTTGATATCGATGAAAAGGAGGCTGCCAAATATCCGATCAATAACAAAGCGCCGGGCTGGACAGTCAGGAAGTATGACGGGACAATAATAAGGCCCTGAAAACCAAAGCAAAAATAATTAATCCCTTAAAGCACTTTCGCTTTAAGGGATTAGTTTGTTTATGGATCACATTTATTGAACAATGGCTTTTCGGGTCACAGGCGCCGCTTTCCCGGAATGCACAGCATACAACCTGTTAAAAATTTCCATTGAAGCAGTTATCATAGCGGGATATGGCCTGTCTGTAACATCAAGGAACCCGATATTATAATTCTCACCATCGAACCTTCCCGTCGACGGCTGATCTATCCATTGAAACCAGTGTGTCCCGATCAGTGCAGGGTGCGCTGCCGCATTTTCGACATAATAACGGTATGCAACACCACGTTCCTCATGATTTTTTACCTGTGCAAGCCCCGGTGCGAGCCCCCTCGCCGGTGTTCCAAAGTGAAATTCGCCAATGATTATAGGAAGTCCCGTAAGTTCATAGATATTCTGCAGTGTATTTTGACTGGCAGAATATCCGTAAATGTTTAGGCTGAAAACATCAAAACCAACTGAGGCCCTGATTATCTCATCAGGAGCATCGCCACCATAGCGGATACCGAGATTAAGATGATTGGGGTCATGTTTTTTTACAGCTCTGTTAACAATGTCGAGGAACCTTGAATAGGTGTTATAAACAAAAGCTTTCCGGCGCTCCTGGGAATCTCCGTCAGTAAGGAATTTTTTCAGCTCGGTTTGCATTGGTGTCTCTTCTCCGGAAAGTATGACATCAACCAGATCCTGCTCTCTTTCAGGCCATGGCGGTTCATTGCCAATGAAATAACCAAGCAGGTAGGGATCATCCTTTAATGGAGTACATTGACTTGCCGCAGCCGAATCGACCTTAGCTTCATAGCCAGGAGCATAAACATCAGGCATCCCCATTAGTCCCGACTCTATGCCCCATCCTCTGAGAGTAGCCACATAAGCTTTACGGTGACTCCCGCCCAGATTGGGATCCGACCAGTTCCCGATAGTATTTAAGCCCCAGCTGTCCATCCGGCGGACAGTCAGGTCCATCCATTTATTATACCATTCCGGGCCAAACCGGCGAAACAGGTTCCAGGTATAAAATGATATATTCTGATCCTCTCCGTCTGGGCGTTTTGAAGCATCAAGCCCTTCTGGAGGTAAAGCGGTAAATATATATTCACGCCCTTTGATACGGGCGAACTCCGACCGGGGATTTATGCATGTGCTTCCTGATGAGAAAAAAAGATGACCTTCAGGATCAACAAACCACCAAATATTATCTATTTTTTCAACCCTGAAGAAACCTGTTGCTTTGACAATGGTGTCAGTGAAACCGCCATACTTTGAGATCTTTGGGTTTTCTAACTCCAGCCCCTTTTCTTCCTCATCCCAGGATTTTTTAAGATCACCTGTTGTTTTAACCTTACCGGTCCAGTCATCAGGTATCCATTGTCCAAACTCATCAACAAGGGGAAGCGGACTAAAAACAGTATCCTCAGCAGACATGGTCAGGCGTACATTCCGGATTTCCAGAGTCGGAGACCCGATCGGTAGCTGCATTGCCACCCCGAGTGAATCAACATGTCTGATTGGTCCGACTGATCCTGTAAAACCGATCCAGTAACCCGGGCGGGCGGTCTTCCATATTGCAGCCATATCCATACCTTCCGTATTCATTTTCTGAAAATGGATCAGTGGAACAGATGCCTTCACCCACGCACCCTGGAACGGATGTATAGATAACTCGCGTGTGCCTTCCTTGTCATATAGCCTCAGATCGAAATACTGGGTGGTTGATGACCTGAGCTCAAAGGTCAAAAAGCGGGATGAGGACCAGTCCTTAGGCAGTTCAGGATTTAACTCATTGATTGCCCACTTCTTTTCAGTGGAAGCTCCTTCAAACTTTAGCGTAAAAGCATCATTATCTCCCGCACAGGAACTTAAAAGCAGAACCGCAAAAATTAAAGAGCAAGATATAATTGATTTCATTTCAGATTGGTTAAGGTATCTAATTTAGTAAAAAAAATATAGCCGCCAATTAATTCAGGGAGATTCTTCATTGAGTCTTTGCTGTTTAAATTCAATAGGATTCATTGCTTATGGCAAATTTGACAATGGAGCTATTGTAAAGTTAAACCTATTATGTCGCTATTAGGATTATTTCGGATTTCGGATCTTCGATTTCGGATTTTCAAATCCGCAATCCACGATCCGCAATCCGCAATAAGCTAAACGTTTATTTATATTTTCTGCTCTAAACAAGATTCGTCAATATATAATTTACATAACACCTGGAGGTCCTTCAAATAAACAAATTGCCGGAGAGATTAAGAAACAACTAAGT
>CAYPKL010000253.1:0-5680 GCA_964411285.1 uncultured Rikenellaceae bacterium | reverse complement strand
GCTGCCAGGGAACTTGGGTTTCCGGTTACCGATGAAGAAATTGACAGGGCAATTACCGGTTTCAGACGGATGTTCAACAACGATGGAGGATACATGGCCACCAGCCTGAAACAAATGGAAAATATCGGACAAGATGCCTTGTATGGAGAGGTATTAACCTATGTGGTTTTTGGCAAAAAATTATTAACAGATGAAATGGTAAGAAAACATATTGAAACGACAATGCGCATTCAGTCTCCATATGGAATGCGGGTTATTTCTAAAGCAAACGGAGATTTACTGGATGGTCATAGTGGTGTTTACACCTATGGAGGTTCCTGGTTCCTAAATGATGCAGCTAATTACCTGGATGGATTAATCCATGGCATCGACTCAAAATGGGTGGATAATCAGCTTATATGGCGATTGGGGAAAGAACTTGCCTTTATGCCTGCATTTCATGAATCAATCAGTACCCTTACCGGGAGGCCGCATGGACAGCACCTTTATTCCTGGAATTCGGGGTATTGGTGGCTGCGGCGTGAGGTTAGAAAAAACCTTGGGCTTAAGGGTCCTGATCCGGTTGAAGAGCGTATGGATACTGAACTGGGAATTATTCATATTAACGGTTACCTTTCATCAGATCCATCTAAAGCAAGGCTTCACCCTGAAAAATAGACGATCATCATTCGAATATTAACAGCAGTTATAAACTTCGTATGGTAATGATTAGTTCTTTCCGACTGGAAATTAGCAGCAACAGCAGCTTTTTTTGTTACAAGTAATTATTTCCTGTAATGGTTAAATTTGAAGATTGAAAACAGAGCTTATTAACATAAAATAACGAAGCAAGATGGCCAATTATGTTCCTGACAAAAATCGTTATCAGTTTATGAAATACAACAGGGTAGGTAATAGTGGGCTTAAATTACCTGCCATTTCAGTTGGTTTATGGCAGCACTTTGGAGAAACAGATGTTTTTGAAACCTGCAGAGATATTATTTGCCGTTCATTCGATCTGGGGATTACCCATTTTGATCTGGCGAATAACTATGGAATTCCTGCGGGATCGTCGGAAGAGATTTTCGGAAAGATTATTCGCACCCGGCTGCATGGCTATCGCGACGAGATTCTTATAAGCACAAAAGCCGGATACCATATGTGGGAGGGTCCTTATGGCGAATGGGGATCAAAAAAATACCTTGTGGCCAGCATGGATCAAAGTTTGAAACGTCTTGGCGTCGATTATGTCGATATGTTTTACTCACACCGGTTTGATCCTGAAACACCGCTGGAAGAGACAATGAGAACACTCGATTTATTTGTAAGACAAGGGAAAACTCTTTATGCAGGGATTTCAAATTACGATCTGGAGATTACAAAAAAGGCCGTTAAAATACTGAAAGAGCTTGGAACTCCATGTTTAATTCATCAGCCCGGCTACTCGATGTTTAATCGTTGGATTGAAGATGGCTTACAGGATTTTCTCTGTGAAGAAGGTATTGGTTTAATCACCTTCCAGCCAATGCAGCGAGGTCTTCTTACTGATACTTATTTAGAAGGCATTCCAGGCGGGAGAGCAGCAAGCCTTGCAGAAATTGGCATCGACGGACCACGTCTTGACAAAGCCCGCAGGTTGAATGAAGTTGCTCTGAAAAGAGGTCAATCATTAGCTCAAATGGCTGTTGCATGGGTCTTGCGCAATGGCAAAGTCACATCGGTCATTGTCGGGGCTGAAAAAGTTACACATATCGAAGACAACATTGCGGCTTTAAATAACCTTGAATTTAGTACTGACGAGCTAAACCGGATCGATTCAATTTTAAAATCATAAGTTCAGGGAAAATGGTTATTTTTAAGATAAAATAGCAGATGTTCATGCAAAACTGCAGAAGCCATAAAGCCATATTGAAGAAAACTGGAATATTAATAAAATAAAAACCATGAAATTCGGACATTTTGACGATCAGAACAGGGAATATGTGATTACTAACCCTCAAACTCCGTGGCCATGGATTAATTACCTTGGCAACAAGGATTTCTTTTCACTGATTTCCAATACCGCAGGAGGATACACCTTTTACAAGGATGCTAAATTCCGTCGCCTTACACGTTACCGTTACAACAATGTTCCTATGGACAGCGGCGGAAGATATTTTTACATTAAAGATGATGCTGCGGTGTGGTCACCGGGTTGGAAACCCTGCAAAACCCCGTTAGACAAATACGAGTGCCGCCACGGAATGAACTATACTTCTATTGAGGGAGTGAAAAATGGAGTATCTGCAAAAGTACTTTTCTTTGTCCCCCTTGAAACATGGGCTGAAATTCAAAAGCTTACACTTACCAACAACTCTTCGCAGGTAAAGAAACTGAAAATATTCTCATTTACAGAATGGTGTTTATGGAATGCCGCCAGCGACATGGAAAACTTTCAGCGTAATTTTTCAACCGGAGAAGTGGAAGTTGAAGGCTCAGTTATTTACCACAAAACAGAATATAAGGAACGGCGGGATCATTATGCCTTTTACTCCGTAAATACACCTGTAAAAGGTTTCGACACCGATCGCGAAACTTTCTTTGGCCTTTACAACGGTTTCGACGAACCGCAGGTTGTTGCTGCAGGAAATCCGACCAATACTATTGCTCATGGCTGGTCGCCAATTGCTTCGCATTGCATTGAAGTGGAACTTAAACCGGGTGAATCGAAGGATTTTGTTTTCATTCTGGGGTACGTTGAAAATTCCGAAGAAGAAAAATGGGAATCAAAAGGTGTAATCAATAAGACCAAAGCGAAAGCTGCTATTGCAAAATTCAATACCGCTGAAAAAGTCGACGCTGCACTTTCCGAATTGAAACATTACTGGGACAATCTGCTAAGTATTTACAATGTAAACTCGGGGAATGATAAACTCGACCGGATGGTTAACATCTGGAACCAATACCAGTGCATGATCACCTTCTGCTTTTCGCGCTCAGCTTCGTTCTTTGAAAGCGGAATTGGCAGGGGAATGGGTTTCCGCGATTCGAACCAGGATTTAATTGGTTTCGTGCACCAGATTCCCGGACGTGCACGCGAACGCATTATCGATATTGCTTCAACACAATTACAGGATGGCGGTTGCTATCACCAATATCAACCTTTGACGAAACGTGGCAACAATGATATTGGAGGTGGGTTCAACGACGATCCGTTGTGGCTTATCCTCGGAACCATAAGTTATATAAAAGAATCAGGCGATTTCAGCATATTAGATGAAATGGTGCCTTTTGACAACGACATGAGTGTTGCACGTTCATTATTCGATCACCTTACTGTTTCGTTCGATCATGTGGTTAACAACCTGGGACCTCATGGATTACCATTAATCGGACGGGCAGACTGGAATGACTGTTTGAATCTCAACTGCTTCTCGAACGATCCCAATGAGTCTTTCCAAACCACTGAAAATAAAACCGAAGGCTCAAAAGCTGAATCGGTAATGATTGCCGGTTTGTTTGTAGTTTACGGGAAGGATTATATCGACCTTTGCAAAAAGCTGGGTAAACCCGGTGAGGCTCTCCGCGCACAGAAAGAGGTCGACAAGATGATAAAAGCTGTAAAGCAACACGGCTGGGATGGTGAATGGTTTATCCGTGCTTACGATTATTACGGGCGTAAGATTGGCAGTAAAGAGAATGAAGAGGGAAAAATCTTCATCGAATCAAACGGGTGGTGTGTCATGGCCGGAATTGGCAGGGAAGAAGGTTTTTGTGAAAAAGCTCTCGACTCGGTTAAAGAACGCATGGATACTGAATATGGCATTGTACTCAACAATCCTGCTTTCACCAGGTACTACATCGAATACGGCGAAATTTCGAGTTATCCTGCAGGTTATAAGGAAAACGCAAGTGTTTTCTGCCACAATAATCCATGGATCATGATTGCCGAAACAGTTGTTGGCAGGGGTGATCAGGCATGGGATTACTATAAAAAGATATGCCCTTCGTACCTCGAGGATATCAGCGAACTGCACAAAACTGAGCCGTATGTATATGCACAAATGGTTGCCGGTAAAGATTCCTTCAAACCAGGCGAAGCTAAAAATTCGTGGCTGACAGGATCCGCCTCCTGGAATTTTTACGCCATCAGTCAGTTTATTCTGGGAATTCAACCCGACTACGAGGGATTAAAAATTGATCCCTGTATCCCGAAAGAATGGAAAGGCTTTGAGGTTACACGTAAATTCAGGGGAGCTACATATCAAATAAAAGTTGTGAATAACAACCATGTCAGTAAAGGAGTTGTTAAGGTTACAATCGATGGCAGTATTCAAAGTTCTAACATTTTACCAATATTTAAGAACGGGGCAACTCATTCTGTTGTAGTTGAAATGGGTTAGTTAAATATTTTTTATACACCTGACTTCTAAAAGTTGCTGTCAGTTAAGTTATTTTTCCAGCTGCCTTATTCAAATTTTAATCTTTGATGGTCTTGTGAATTAATAAGTTGATATACAGTATTATCCCAATCTTAATGTTTTCTAAATTGAATCAGGATTTGCTCATATTTGAACAATATCGTGACTTTTGTGTATATTTAATATCGTTGAATGTACTTCTTTAATAATTTTATAGAAACAGGGAGCAATAATTTGAAAAATAACTAAGAAAATAATCACCTGTTAGTTAAGCCAGATCATATGAAAGAAATATGTTCTACAGCAATAATAGTTTTATTGCTGTTACTTGCAATAAGTGAGACAGAGGCACAGCAAGTAACAGATGAAGGTGAATTGATCTATCTCCTGGGTGTAAAGGACCGCAGAAAAGCATCAGAAATAGTGCGGAATATCGATTATGTTGATTATGCTGATATGTACGACCGGAGTTTATTGATGTATGCATCAGCAAACGGGTATAAGAATGTATGCAGGATATTGATCAGAAAAGGAGCGGATCCCAATCTTCAGGCAATTGATGGTGTAACTGCTGCCATGTATGCCTCTTATAACGGCCATGCCGGAATACTAAAACTATTACTGAAACAGGAAGCAAACCCCGACTTACAGGCAATTGACGGATTAACTGCCCTGATGCTGGCATCCCAGAACGGACACACGTCAATCGTGAAATTATTACTTGATAATGGAGCAAATCCAAACCATCAGGCTAATGACGGATACACATCCCTGATGCTTGCATCCCAGTACGGATTTACCGACATTATCAGATTATTGCTCGATAAAGAAGCAAACGTTGATTTACAGGCTGTAAATAACAAAACAACGGCCCTGATTCAGGCTTCACTGTCGGGCTTCACTGATGCTGCAAAATTCTTGCTGGAGAAAGGAGCAGATCCTGATCTGCAAAATAAGGAAGGGATAACTGCTCTGATGACTGCCTCCCTGAACGGACATACAGAATTCGTAAAGATGTTGCTGGAAAATGGGGCTGATATAAATCTAAAATGCACTAATGGGGCAGATGCACTTTTTTTAGCCTCTCTGAACGGGCATAATAAAATTGTAAAACTATTACTGGAGAGAGGAGCAATTCCTGATAAACAGGAAACTGATGGCACTACTGCTCTTGTCATTACTGCTAAAGATGATCTTGCTGATACCATAAATAAAAAGCTTTATCAGGTTGGATTAAAGCAGGATTTAGACTACAATGACCACGTGATTGCTTTGGTAACAAAATCGCAAAATGGTGATCT
>CAYPKL010000252.1:0-8208 GCA_964411285.1 uncultured Rikenellaceae bacterium | reverse complement strand
ATCGGTGATATTATCAATAAGATTCAAAACACCGTATTGTTTAAAATATGCTTCCTTCTGGGCGTTTGTTACTCCTTCAGCTTTCTGCCAGAGAATATATTTATTCATCTCATCAATGTTTGCCGGACCGGTAGCGGCGCTGAGCGGGCATGCTGATGAAAAAAGTTCAGGGTGGTGCATCGCGTAGATAAATGTTCCTTCTCCGCCCATTGATAGGCCTGATATTGCGCGATATGTCTTTTCCGCTTTAATACGGATTATCTTTTCAACATAAGGAATAAATTCCTCAAAGAAAAAGTCCTCGTATCTCCATTCTCCCTTCAGATCATTTACATATCCTATCTTACCGGTATTGGCGTCAGGCATAACAATTATCATGGGTGTTGCTTTACCTTCATTTATTGCCTTGTCGGCTATATGCTGAACTTCGCCGAACTGAACCCATCCTGTCTGGTCATCGCCATAACCGTGTAAAAGATAGAGAACCGGGTAATTACGCTGCGATGTTTCATAATCAGGAGGCAGATAAACAGCAAATTTCCTGTCCATTTTCAAAATCTTGCTGGGCATTGAAAGATTGTCCATGACCTTCCCTGTTTGTGCAATAAGCATAGAGGCAATCGTTAAAAAGATGAATGTAAATGATATTTTTCTCATGATTAAAATATTTAAATTTTATATTTTAAATAAAGTATGGAAAGATATTTAAAAAATTTCAAATTGCTTTATTCTGATGCTGAATCAAAAGAGGAATTCCTTTAATCAATCCTTTGTGTAACTTTGGGTATACCTTCGTGATACTTTGTGTTGAAAAAGATTATAACCACAAAGGACTCCAAGGTCATTATAAAGGGTCACTAAGGCCCAGAGGCAGCAAACAAAAGGTACAATAATTATAAGGCTGAAAATATCATCAAAGAGAAAAATCAGTATTATTTTGGAAAAATGATTTATTATGAAACTCCATCTTTTTAATATTTCCAATTTTAAAGTCGACGGGGGTGCGATGTTTGGCGTTATTCCGAAAGTATTGTGGTCGCGCGCATATCCAGCGGATGAAAAAAACCTTATAGTACTTTCCCTGCGTTCGCTTGTCGTGGAGACTGACGATCATATCATCCTTATTGATACAGGCTGGGGAGACAAGCAGGATGAAAAATTTTTCAGGCATACATACCTTCATGGGGGAGAGGGATTAGCAGGAGGCCTGGCTAACCGCGGATATAAAAGAGAGGATATTACTGATGTTTTTCTTACACATCTGCATGCTGACCATTGCGGTGGAGGAGTAGTAAAAAATGCCTCAGGAAACGGGTATGCTATAACTTTTCCGAATGCAATATACCATGTGAGCCGGGATCAGTGGGAATGGGCCCTGAAAAACAATCCGAGGGAGGAAGACGCTTATCCTGAGGAAAATATTCTTCCTTTAATGCATAGCGGACAGTTAAATCTGATTGATGAGGAAATTGAGGTAGTTAAAGGATTTTCAGTAAAAATCTGTTACGGACATACTCCAGGTCTTATGATTCCGGTTATTAATTATAACGGTAAAATACTGGTTTTTACAGGCGATCTGATTCCTACGGCTGCACATATTCCTCTGTTATGGAATATGAGTTATGATATTGAATCGCTGAAAACTATCGAGGAGAAAAACCGTATGTTGAATGAATCTCTTGAGAACAATTATATACTTGTTTTCCAGCACGATGAGCATATTGAATGCTGTAATCTTCAAATGACGCCTAAGGGGATTAGGGCAAAAGACAAGTTCAGATTTGGGGAGCTACCCTGCAACCCTTCTGAAATGGGAGCAGCGGGGCGATAATCAAATTCCGGTTGCTCCCATGCACTTTTGTTCTTATATTTGATAAGACTTACCTGAGTCTATTAAGAATTTTATTGTTAATAAAATAACAGAATATATGGCAGAATTTATTTACGAAAAGCCTTTCCAGATCGAAAAGGATACAACCACCTATCGCCTGTTAACAGGAGAATTTGTAAAACTGATTGATTCAGATGGAAGAAAAATCCTGAGGATAGACCCCAGGGGGCTGGAACTGCTTGCTAAAACGGCTGTTTCGGATCTTTCATTTTTCATGCGGACATCTCATCTGGAGAAGCTCAGGAAAATCCTTGATGATCCGGAAGCAACGGACAATGACAGGTTTGTAGCCTATATGATGCTCCGGAATACCGTAATATCATCAAAGGAGGACCTTCCGTGGTGCCAGGATACGGGAACTGCGATAGTTATAGGGAAGAAAGGCGAGAATGTCTTTACCGGAGTAAATGATGCTTTATACCTGTCGAAAGGAATTTTTGAAACTTTCAGGGATAAGAATCTGAGATATTCCCAGATCGTTCCTTTTAACATGTTTGACGAAAAAAATACCGGTACCAACCTTCCTGCCCAGATTGATATTTATTCAACTGAAGGTAATTGCTATGAATTTCTGTTTATAACCAAAGGTGGAGGTTCGGCAAACAAGACATTCCTTTATCAGCAAAGCAAATCGCTTCTGAATGAAGAATCACTTATTAAATTCGTGAAAGAGAAGATTCAGGATCTGGGTACTTCAGCATGTCCGCCATACCACCTTGCCCTGGTAATAGGTGGTACATCGGCAGAAGCTACGATGAAAACAGTGAAGGAGGCCTCCGCCGGATATCTCGATCATCTTCCGTTGACAGGCAATGCCGCCGGCCGTGCATTCAGAGATATTGAATGGGAGCAGAAGATAGAAAAGATCTGTCATGAATATGGTGTGGGGGCCCAGTTTGGCGGCAAGTATTTTGTACATGATGTAAGGGTAATAAGGCTCCCGCGGCATGCAGCTTCCTGTCCTGTAGGGCTGGGGGTGAGCTGCAGCGCCGACAGGAATATTAAAGCCAGGATCGATGAGAATGGAATCTTCATTGAAGAGCTGGAAAGAGATCCTGCCCGGTTCATGCCCGAAAAAGCGCCGGAACTTGAGAAGCCCGTTGAGATTGATCTCGATCGTCCAATGAAGGAAATTCTTTCTGAACTGGCAAAATACCCTGTCAAGACACGCCTGAATCTCAGGGGCACACTGATAGTTGCCCGAGATATAGCTCATGCGCGCATCAGGAAAATGATTGATGACGGTAATCCAATGCCTGAATATTTTAAGAATCATCCTGTGTATTATGCTGGTCCTGCAAAAACTCCGGCCGGGATGCCATCCGGCAGTTTTGGACCCACCACTGCAGGAAGAATGGATCCCTATGTTGATTTTTTCCAGAGCCTGGGCGGATCGCTTATTATGGTTGCAAAAGGTAATCGCAGCCGTCAGGTTATTGATGCATGCAGGAAATATGGCGGGTTTTATCTGGGATCGATTGGCGGACCGGCAGCAATACTGGCTGCTGAAAACATTAAATCGGTTGAGATGGTTGATTTTGAGGATCTGGGAATGGAGGCAATCAGGAAGATCAGGGTTGAAAATATGGCTGCATTTATCATTACCGATGATAAGGGAAATGACTTTTTTGATGAGTACAATAAGAAATAGCTAACCCCAAACATCTTTTCATCCCCCGTTCTTTCAGTGAGCGGGTTCCCGATAGTTATCATGAAGAAGGGTAAGTTAAAAATGTTTTACCCTTGTTTTAGGTGTAAGATATTTTTTTAACTTGAGGCCACATTTTTTTATTTTATGAAGAAGTTTTTATTATGGTTCACCCCGGGTCTGATTATAGGGGTGCTGGCAATCCTGGGAGCGGGAAAAGCGTTGAATAACACCTCTACAAATGAATATTGCATGTCGTGCCATATTCATCCTATGGCTGATGCGTCATGGAAAAAATCGGTTCATTATGATACTGAATCAGGATATCGGGTCGGCTGTGTGGAATGTCATCTGCCCCCCAAGGGACATGGCTACCTTTGGGAAAAAGGTAAAACAGGATTACGCGATCTGTGGAGTTACTGGACAAAGGATTCGGCTTCTTTTAACTGGGAAGACCGCAGAAGGCTTGAAGTTGCAAGAACCTATGTCTATGAAAGCACATGCATAAAATGTCATGAGAATCTCTTCCCTTCAAAGCTGACAAAAGAGGGAGAAGATGCACATCTCTACTATACGCAGCAGAAAAAAACTCCGGACCTGCATTGTATAAACTGCCATCTTAATTCGGGCCATTATATCGAAGGGTACACTCATGGCAGCAATACCACATTTGGAAGTGTTTCGGCAGCGCCAAAAGAAATCTTTAGTGAACCTGCGCATGTTACGGAGTTTAAAAATTTTACTGAAAAAATACCTGAATCACCTGTTTCATTTGAAATGATAGCAATTCCCGGAGGCACTTTTAAAATGGGAAGTCCTGAAAATGAGCCTTTCAGAAAAGACGATGAGGGACCTGTCAGGGAAGTGGAAATAAGTCCGTTCTATATGGCTGAAACAGAGGTTACATGGGATGAATACCTTGCATTTTATGTCCAGACTTCTGCAGAAGGAAGATCGACAGATACTGAAGGTTTACGCAACGAAATATCATCGGGCGATAAAACTGATGCTATTTCCGGAGCTACTCCGCCTTACGGGCAGCCTGACCAGGGATGGGGAATGGGGAAACGGCCTGCCATTTCATTTTCATTTCATGCAGCTGAAACGTATTGCAAATGGCTTTCACAGGTAACCGGAAAAACTTACAGACTGCCTACTGAAGCAGAATGGGAATATGCCTGCAGGGCTGGTACCACGGGTCCTTATTTCTTTGAGGGTAACCCCGCAAAGTTTGAAAAGACAGGATTTAAAGCCAGAATTTCAAAGAATGACACAGCAGTTATAAATTCCTATGTTGTTTACAACGGGAACAGTCCGACCAGGACTCAGATGGCTGATTTTGTCAGGCCAAATCCGTTTGGTCTGAAAAATATGTCGGGGAACGTAGCTGAATTCTGTTCCGACTGGTACCGGCCAGACGCCTATTCCATGTACCCTGACGGTACCATAAAAGATCCCCGGGGACCTGAGACAGGAGAAGAACATGTTATCAGAGGCGGCACATTCATGAATCCGGCAGGCTCATTAAGAAGTGCAGTCCGCGATTATACAAAGACAGAAGCCTGGCTCCGTACTGATCCGCAGATGCCCAAAAGTATATGGTGGTATTCCGATTGTTTTAATGTAGGATTCAGGGTGGTATGCGAATATGATCCGAAAACAGGGAAAGGCCTCTGATTAAGCGGGTGAGGTGATAAGTGATGTTAAAAATATTTAAAATGACCTGAAGCTTTGGTTATTCAATACACTATATTTATATTTGATATCATTCTGTTGACCTGATAACCAGTTCATTTAAGTATCCATAAATCATTTTTGATATGAAAAAAACCAGTATTTCAAGACGTAATTTTCTTGGCAAAGCAGCAACCGCAGGAGTTGCAGGGGTCGTTCTGCCATCAATCATTACAAGTTGCAGCAGTGAAGCTAAAAAGGTTGTCGCTATACCCAAATTCCTGGATCAGGCTCCGGATGGGCCGGTGCTTAAAGCAGGCGTTATAGGGTGCGGCGGCCGCGGAACAGGGGCAGCAATTAATTTCCTGAGCGCAGGACCCAGCCTTCAGATCGTTGCTTTAGGCGATACCTTCAAGGATCGTGTTGATAATTGCAGGGAAAGAATACTTAAGGAGAAAGGCCAGGAGGTACCCGTTGAAAACTGTTTTGTCGGATTTGATGCATATCAAAAAGTTATTGATGCAGGCGTAGATATTGTCATTCTGGCAACACCCCCATTCTTCCGTCCTGAACATCTGGCAGCTGCCATTCAGGCCAAGAAACATGTGTTTTCGGAGAAACCGGTTTGTGTCGATCCTGTTGGTGCAAGATCCGTAATGGCCACTGCGAAAAAGGCTGAGGGCATGGAACTAAGTATTGTAACAGGGACCCAGCGTCGTCATCAGCGCGATTATGTTGCCAACTGGCAGCAGGTTCAGCAGGGTCTTGTCGGCGACCTGGTTGGAGGAAACGTATGGTGGAACGGTGGCAAACTGTGGCATCGCGACAATAATCCTGAGTGGAGCGAAATGGAATGGATGATCCGTAACTGGGTTAACTGGACATGGCTCTCAGGCGACCATATCGTTGAACAGCACGTACATAACCTTGATGTATTGAACTGGTTTACCGGCAATCATCCTGTTAAGGCAGTAGGTATGGGATCAAGGCTGAGGCGTATAACAGGAGATCAGTATGACAATTTCAGTATTGACTATACATTTGAGAACGGTATCCATGTCCATAGTATGTGCCGCCAGATTAACGGCTGTGCAAACAATGTTTCAGAACGACTCCAGGGATCAAAGGGATCAACCAATTGCCAGAACTCAATACTTGACCTTGCCGGGAATGAGATATGGAAATATGAATATCCCCTCGACAAAGACCAGAAACCCACCAACAGCGTAAGCGTTGATCCTTATGTTCAGGAGCATATAGACCTTATTACAGCTATCCGTACCGGGAAGCCTTATAATGAACTGGAGAATACTGCTATCTCAACCATGGTGGGTATAATGGGCCGTATTTCAGCATATACCGGAAAAGAGACAACTTATGAGGAGATGATGAATTCCGACCTCAAGCTTGGGCCAAAGGTATTCGAGTTTGGACCAGTAGATATTCCAAAAGAGGTGCCGTTTGCAGGATTAGCTTATGTTCCGCAGCCTTAACCCGATAAATGAGAATCTCAAAAAACATCATTTATGATCAATACCAGAAGAGACTTTTTAAAAAAAACCACATCAGCGGGAGCGGCCATTATGGCTGCTCCTGTCTTGTTTGGAAGCCAAAAACGTAATGCTCAGAAAAAACCCGCTGAAGCCGTTGCTCCCTTTAAACTGAAATATGCTCCGTCAGTCGGAATGTTCCGCGAGAATGCCGGGAACGATATCATCGATAATATTAAGTTTTGCCATGATATGGGTTTCAGGGCAATGTTTGATAATGGTCTTATGGGAAGACCTGTGGAAGATCAGGCGAAATTAACCGGTGAGCTGAAGCGTCTTGGCATGGATCTCGGCCCCTTTGTTTTATATGCGGATTTTTCGGTGACTTCTTTCGTTCTGAATAAACCTGAAGTGAGGGAAATGCTTATAAACAGGATGAAAGAGGGAGTGGAAGTTGCAAAAAGAACCGGCGCTAAATGGGCTCTGGTTGTTCCCGGGAGATATGATGAGAGGCTTCACAGCGATTTCCAGACAGCAAATGTAATTGATAATCTAAGGTTTTGCTGCGATATTGTTGAACCGGCAGGACTTACAATTGTCCTGGAGCCACTGAACACAATCCATGACCATCCGGGATTGTTCCTAACCGGCATCCCCCAGGCATATTCAATCTGCAGAGCGGTAAACAGAAAATCGTGCAAGATCATCAATGATGTTTATCATCAACAGATAACCGAAGGCAATCTTATTCCGAATATTGAAGCAGCGTGGGATGAAATAGGCGCTTTCCACTGTGGTGACAATCCGGGCCGTAATGAACCGGGTACCGGTGAGATCAACTTCAAAAATGTGTTTAAATACATCCATAGCCGCAATTATAACGGAGTAATATGCATGGAGCACGGCATAAGTAATCGCACAAAAGAAGGAGAACTAAAAGCAATTGAGGCGTACAGGGTGAGCGACAGCTTCGTGGTATAACTGATTTCAGGTAATTTGTGAAAAACATTTAAGTTTATTAACCACGTTACAAAGGGCTGTCTCAAAAGTCCTTTGTGCGCCCCTTAGTGATGAACTTTGTGTCCTTCGTGGTAAAAAATCCATTAACCACTAAGGATCACTAAGGTAAGCACTAAGGGCACTAAGGAATAACAGTATAATTATAACAAAATGAGAAAAAATATCTATTCAGGACTTATTCTGATTCTTATGTTAATTGTTTCACACATAACCAGCGGGCAGTCTTCAAGACTCATTGTCGGAGGATATGCCGAAAAGGGAGATAAGGGACTTCTGATTGTTGATGTAGATTATGCAAAGGGGACATTTACTACTGTTTCAGAAAATGATGCCGGGAATAATCCTTCCTATTTCTGTATTTCGAAAAAACGAAGCATTGTTTATGCCGTGAATGAGGTTGGCAGGATCGACGGTATCAGGGCTGGCGGCCTTACAGCTCTCAGGCTCGATATAAAAAATGGTACCGCGGAAAAGGTAAAAGAGCT
>CAYPKL010000251.1:0-2877 GCA_964411285.1 uncultured Rikenellaceae bacterium | reverse complement strand
GCAAGTCTTGCAGGTTCCTCATTGAATGAATTATCAGGTGGTCAGATTCAGAGGGTTTTGCTGGGACGGGCTGTGATAGGCGATCCGAAGCTTCTTCTTCTGGATGAACCAGGGAACTTTGTAGATGCCAATTTTGAGAATGATTTTTATGAAAGGCTCAGGATCCTGAACAAGCGGATGGCGATCCTTATGGTTTCACATGACATTGGAACTATTTCCGCTCATATTAAATCATTTGCCTGCGTTAACAGGCATCTTAATTACCATTCTTCACCGGAAATAACAAATGAAGAGCTTCTGGCGTATGGTTGTCCCATCCAGCTGATCACGCACGGAGAGGTCCCTCATACTGTTCTTAAAAACCATTGATCAGGTGGAAGGAAATATATTTCAATACGAATTTATTATCAAAGGCCTCCTGGGGGCAATATTTGCAAGCATCACAGCAGGTCTGGCAGGAACCTATATTGTTTCGAGGAGGATGGTGTTCCTTAGCGGCGGTATCACTCATGCATCTTTCGGAGGTATCGGCATAGGGTATTACATGGGAATAAATCCGGTTTTGGGGGCTGCAGTTTTCAGTATAATATCAGCCCTTGGAGTTGAATATCTTTCAGTTAAGCAAAAAATCAGGGAAGATTCGGCTATCGGCATTCTCTGGGCTTTCGGTATGGCAACAGGTATAATTTTCATTTATCTTACACCCGGATATTCCCCGAATCTGTTAAGTTACCTCTTTGGAAGCATCCTTACAGTCACATATGGTGATATAATAGCCCTTGGAATAATGTCGGTAATACTAATACTCTATTTTGGCATTTTTTACAGGACCATACTGTATATCTCTTTTGATGAGGTTTTTGCAAGAACCTATTCCAGGTTCGTGGATGTATTCAAGTATGTCACGACAGCTCTGATAGCGTTGACCATTGTTCTTAACATCAGAATGGCCGGGGTGGTACTGGTTATTTCTTTGCTTACAATACCACCGAATATTGCAATGCTTCTGACAAAGGATTATTTTAAGATTGTTTTATTATCAATTGCAGCTGCTTTTATCGGAACGGCTGCGGGTTATACAATTTCATATTTCGCTGGAATCCCGGTAGGCGCCACAATAATTTTTACACTGGTCATTCTGTGGGGACTTGTTAAAATACCGGTTCAGATAGTGAGGAACTTAAGGGCGGAATAACAGGTGATTAATAATATTATGAAAGATAATTAATATCATTATAACAGGTGATCAATATCAATAATACAGATGATTAATATCAATAAAATAGTTAATAAATATCAATAATATAATTGATTAATATCAACATTTTAATTAAGTAATAACAAATTCAAATTAATTATAAAGCAATGGATTACGATCTGATTATTATTGGAAGCGGCCCTGGCGGATATGTTGCCGCTATCAGGGCATCACAGCTTAAAATGAAGGTAGCTGTAATTGAAAAGGCTGAAATCGGAGGCATTTGCCTGAACTGGGGATGCATTCCTACAAAATCATTGCTTAAGAGTGCCCAGGTGCTGGAGTATATAACACATGCTGCCGATTATGGAATAATAACAGAGGGTGCGGTAAAGCCTGATTTTAAAGCCATCATAGCCAGAAGCAGGTCAGTTGCCGATGGAATGAGCAAGGGTGTTCAGTTCCTTTTCAGAAAGAATAAGATCGAACATATCAGGGGATACGGACGGCTGTCAGGTAACAATATTGTAGAGGTGGAAGATGGCGAAGGGAACAAAAAATCTTATTCAGCCGTAAGCATAATTCTTGCAACAGGCGCCAGGTCAAAAGAGCTGCCGAACCTTAAACAGGATGGCAGGAAGATAATAGGGTACAGAGAAGCAATGACGCTGGAAAAGCAGCCTGAGTCGATTGTAATTGTAGGATCGGGGGCTATTGGCAGCGAGTTTGCCAATTTTTATCAGGCTATCGGAACAAATGTGACTCTGGTTGAATTCCTGCCGCGGATTGTTCCTAACGAAGATGAAGAGATCTCTAAATATCTGGAGCGTTCATTTAAGAAGTTGAAAATGAAAGTACTTACTGATTCTTCAGTTGAGTCGGCCGAAGTTAACGGGGACAAATGCATTGTTAAGATCAGGACACCGCGGGGAGAGGAGACAGTTGAAGCGGAAATTGTCTTTTCAGCGGTTGGAGTAACGCCAAACCTTGAGGGAACAGGGCTTGAAGCTGTAAATGCTGCAACTGAAAAGGGGAAGGTAGTTGTCGATAAGTTCTACAGGACAACCTCGCCCGGCATTTATGCCATTGGTGACATTGTTAATGGTCCGGCGCTTGCTCATGTTGCATCGGCTGAAGGAATTATCTGCGTCGAAAAGATTGCCGGCCTCGATCCTGAGCCGCTTGATTACGGCAATATTCCTGCCTGCACTTACACTAATCCGGAGATAGCTTCATGTGGTTATACTGAAGCATCAGCCAGGGAGGCAGGTTATGAAATAAAAGTTGGTAAGTTCCCGTTTACGGCTTCAGGCAAAGCAAGCGCTGCCGGACAGAAAGACGGATTTATAAAGCTTATTTTTGATGCTGCTTACGGAGAGCTGCTCGGGGCTCACATGATAGGCGCCAACGTCACGGAACTTATATCGGAGATAGTGGTTGCAAGAAAACTTGAAACCACAGCCCATGAACTGATGAAATCTGTTCATCCGCATCCCACTATGTCGGAAGCTATTGCAGAAGCGGCGGCCGCTGCCTTTGACGAAGTGATTCATCTATAGAAGGCGTCGGGCGTCGGGCGTCAGGTGTCAGGAACTTTTTCCCCAACCCAAAGTCTCCCCCTGGCGATTTAGGGGCGAAAATATAAAATTGCTTTAAATTCAATCCCGTTTCAGGCATTG
>CAYPKL010000250.1:0-8091 GCA_964411285.1 uncultured Rikenellaceae bacterium | reverse complement strand
TTATTATCTCATTCCGCCTGTCAACTTCTGACGGAGGCAGGGAGTTAAACCTGAATATCTGTTCTTTTGTATATTTTCTTTCTGTAAAAAGCTCATAATCGGAAGCTTTATACAGTTCACCTTTAAGACTTTTTTCCTTCTCGGTTTGCATTTTACAAAGTTTATTATGTAAAGAATTGTTAACAGCTGGTATATGCCACTGTGATAAGGATTGCTATGGATGTGGTTATTTTGATAAAGTTATGAAAGAGTTGGATGCAAGTCAAATAAAAATCCGCCTTTGATAATTCCGTACCTGATAGATGGAACCAGGTACATTATTTTTGGCGGTTCCGGAAATTTATTTAACAGAAAGCCTTCTTTAATTTAATGGAGATCCTTTTTAAGACGGAGTTTTATTCACCTTAGAATAGAAAATGACTTATTTGTAAAGGATTTATTAAATTGAATTAGTTAATCTATTTCTTAGTTTAATAGAAAGAACAAAAAATCATGAAATATTAATCTGATAAAAGTTAGTTGTCATGATGATTGACCCTCCAGGAGCCGGCAAGATAATGTCAGCCAAACGTTTACCTACTATATATATTTAACTACTTTTCCTTCATGATATGGTTATCCTTAATATATCCCATATCTTCCTGAGAGCGGAAAAGATCCATCCAAATATAATTCAGGTTTTTTCCTTCTTCTACGATTACTCCATGCTTTGATCCCAAAGGTATATGCAGTAGGGTATTTTCCCCAAACACTGCCTCTATTCCGTCTGCTTTGACGATACAATTATTCTTTGTCAGCCCGAAAAAGAGTTGCTCAAGCATTGGGTGTGAGTGCGCACCAACCTCATCAGGGCCACTGGTTTCAACCGATCCCATACAAAAACGGGGTATGATGTTTTCAGGCAGAATCATACGACTAACGGTTTTTTCGCTTTTTATTGACTCTTTATATTCCCTGCATTTAGTATAGTCAACAAAATATGGCATATTATTTTGCTGTTGTTTAAAAAATTGTAATTCATCTCCAGTTAACCTGATTATGATCTCCAGCATTCCAAGGGTCCCATTATCTGCCAAAACTGAGGCTTTTTCAATTAGGGAAGGAACAAACAAGTTGACACCATTCACTTCAAATTGCCTGTCCCCCTGTTTTATAATTCCGCTCCCGTGTGTAATCAGGAATACGCTGACGGAATTTTTTCCAGGCTTATAGATGAATGATCTGTCCTTTGACAATTCAAAATAGCAGGTTTTGATTCCTTTAATTTCTCGCTGCAGTACAAATTTCCGATTTAATTTTTTTTCAGAAATTTCAGAATCTTTTATGTCGCAATATTCCTTTTTAATTTCCCTGGAACCATCATAAATCCCTGCTGACAATTTACGCGCTGACTGAACTAAGGTGTCAGGACTTGTGGAAGCATTTCCACCAGTGGCAGTGATAGTCTTCTGCGCTTGAATTACTAATCCATATCCAAATAGACATAATATAATCGCTGGTATATTAAGATGCTTCATATACTATTAATTTTGAGATAATAAGACTCCTGATCTCAAATATAATTTTTCTTTAAAAGAAATCAAAGCAGCCGGACATTTAAAGGAATATTATAAAATTAAGTAAATAAAAAAGTTACTAATTCTTCCGACAGGGAACAGATAGTACCTCTATCCCAGAATAACCGTAGTAATTCAAGAATCCTGACAAATCAAATTTGGAACTTAATTAATATTCCCTTCACAATATTAATTTCCCTCTTCAAGTTTTCTTTTGGGAATGAGAAAATACCCAAAGCCCAACGCTAAGAACAGGTAAAGTACTACAATCAGCCATGCTAGTGGATTTAACTCACCAGTTAGGACGGCGAGCAAAGTCACAATAAATCCAAAGGCATCATAAACAAATAAGGCAAGAATGATAGCCCATCTTGTTTCAGACTCCTTTGAGTTTCTTGCAAACCATGTGAGCATTAAATTGCCCATCATGGATGCACCATATTCTCTGGCTGCAAAAACTCCTCCAACTGTCAATGAAGCCCCAAAGATTGAATAGATGAAGTTTGGGACTATCAAGATAGGTATTCCAAGACACAAGCACACAATTGCTTTAATGATCATTAATGTTTTTAATTTCATAGCATTTCTCCTTTCTTAAATAAATTTTTAATAAAGTGAAAACTTCATAATTTTATAATTCCGTACTGATTATCAGAATAATAATTTCATTAATCAAAGTTACACCAGTACAAAATCAAAGTCAATTTTATTTGATAAAAGCCCTCTCCACAAAATCATATAACATTGATATGCAGGGATATATATGTTATACCTGAGGTCGTTGGTAGAGATGAAGATTGCAGATTAATCTGATATGTAATTTGTCCAGATTCCTTTATAATGTAAAATACAATTAACCTTAGCAAATCACTTCTTTCGATAAGAATCAATGAATACAAATTTCTTTATACTACTTAACAATCTGTAGTTTTATTGATTGTGAGTTTTCACCATTTGAATTGATTACCAATATCCTGCATATATAAGTTCCCGATACCAGATTCCCAACATTCCATTCTATGTTATGTATACCTTCACTTTCGGTTTTGCTGATCAACTCACGAATCGTTCCCCCGTTTATATTAATAACACTCAGCCTGACATAACTTCTTGATTTTAGAATATATGAAATCTGGGTACTTACACTAAAGGGGTTTGGAAAAAGCTTGAGTTGTACTTCCGAAATATTAACTTCGTCAACATCTGTTACTACATCATAAACCAGACCTTTAGGAATACTTACGAGTTCAATCCCATCGTTTATATTTAAATTACGGGAATATGATTTTTTCGTAGCATCCGTCCAATGTTCATGCACGCCTAAGCTCTGAATTGGAACTCCATTTCCATGAGGATCATAAACAACGCCTGATGGAGGATTATTTGCTAATGCTGCCTCATGCAAATAATTATCTACATTGCCATAAACTTCAGTCATGCTAGTGCTTATAGCTTGTTCGGTTCGTAAAAAGTCCAGGCAAACTGATTCGATAGCAACATTATCCTGAGAAGCAAAAATACTCGATGGCCAATCGTTATTAAATGGGGCTGACAGCCAACGATCACTGCTTAATATTTGAGTATACTGAGTAGGACAGGCATATAATCCATCGACTAAAAATAATAATGTTTTCATTCCTAAATCTTTATGACCCATTAAATCAACAAGAGTATTGTAAGTTTTCATGGCGCGCATCGGAAAACCCCAATAATCAAATTGATGAACCGTGGCATAAGGATGCACACCAGCAGACTGAGGGTTTTCAGAATAATCTAAGCTTTTCGAAATTATTGAACCAAAGTGATTCTTGCTGCACAAACTGATTCCTGCCATATCATGTGCTTTTAAATTAGCAAGGTTTATTAGATAATCAGCCTGAGTAACACAAGTTGGCAAATAGGTTGGATTGCCACCACCAGGCTCCAGTGTAAGCTCTTGCGACCATTTTATTTGACAAGAAAAGTCAGTTAAATAAATTATTCTTCCATCGTTACCTGTTTTGTCAACAAAATTAACATCGGGGAAAGCAGCCTTGCACGGGTTATAAACACTGCCTGATACTAACCTGCTTATATCGTAAAAAGTAATATCCGAGGCTTTTACACCTGCTGCATTTACCAATTGTTTTAATAATGCCAGCACCACCTGAGGAGATGAATTTTGGGCGTTATTAGAATACAGGCTATGGGTGTTGCTATTATTTATGTTTAATTTAATGGCGATCTTTTGCCCTGAACTATAGCCGACATTGCCCTTCTGATGATGGCGGTTGAAATAGTGAAATAAACTATCCCAGGAAACGACATCATTATTGGTTCCGGTTAATTTTTGAAGTGTCTCTCTCATCATTGTCTCAACAATTGCAGAGTTAATGTTTGTATCACTCCACCAGAATCCGGTTCTTCCATCCCAATTCGTGACATCAGGATTAAATGACCAGACAACTCTTCCTGGGAAAATGCCTTTAGCTACGCCCATCGGAGTGTTGGCAGGATCGCTTGGTTGAAAAACTTCTTTTTTGAGGTAGTTTTTATTTGCTTGTGAAAGAATCGGTTGATACAAATCCAGAACACTTATAAAAATTAACAACCCAATGAATGCAGTTGTGCAAAAAACCAGGTATTTTTTTTTGTGCCAGTTAGCGTGAGCTTTCTGAAAAAGGATTGAAGAAGTGAACACTCCTATGATCCAAATGATAAATGCTGAAGCCATTGGAAATGCAGCTCGCATGCATGGATAAACCGCTCTCGATGGTTTTGGAATTACGCGTATTAAAAACCAAATCAATGATATTAATCCTGTTATAATCAGGTATATTTTTGTTTTACTTAGTTTCAATTTAGAATAATTATTGTAGACAATACTTCATTAAGATTTTATAATACATATATAATCTGTGAGTTACAAATCCGAATCTGAATACTAAATATTTAATTATTTCTATGTATTTAAATTTGTTGCATCTTAATTTCAAGAATAAATGTAAAAAGTTTAACAAACTATTGTGAAACAGATTAAAAGGGAATATAGTACTGAAATTTTAATTGAACGATTCATGACAGTATGTTTTTAGCAATAAAAACAGGTTTCAGAATCAGATATATCAAAGTTACACCTTACTTAAGCCAAAGTCAATTTTGGATCACTATATTAAGTAATTTATCAGCCGCAATAACACAGAAAATGTATGTTGAGGCGCCAGGCATTACGTATTCAGTCTGTTGCCACAGGTAAGGGGTGTTCTCTTTCAGCTCAATGATATCCGGCCTTATAAGGGCTGTACCTGAAACCATACCCCCCGGGATATATCCTTCCATCGTCCTGTTCACTCCAAAAGCAATTAATATTGAATGGGGGCCAACACCTGATACAAGTGAAGTGCCGGATGCAGGATGACAGCCCAGAACATAATTAACCACATTCAGCAAGGGCTCCTTTTAAACTTGTGTTGAATGTCTCATCCTTTATTTTGTCTGAAACTCTTGCTACACTCCATGCACTGCTCCGAATGCTTTTCTCAATTTCAGGAAGAAGGTTTTTCAGATGAGATGCATACTTTTCTTCTCCTGTGGTGTAAAGCAATTCAGATGTAGCTATAATCTCCTGCCCTTTTGTATTCCTTGGTAGGTATCCGGCCGGAGTTAACACAGGTTCATGTGTCTGTTCAAATTCCCAGACTTTCTTAGCTGTTTCCAGGCATTCTTTTGCCAGCTTATCATCATAATCGGATAATGATCGGCTTACAGCGGCAAGAGCAGCTGTACACTGTCAAGCGGTGCCTGAAGTGCATCATCGAGATGGCAGGCTCCGTGCCATATCTGTGATCTGTCTTTTACCTTAACATGGCACATCTGAACGGGGAAAAAAGCTTCAAGAGTGGGTTGCCAGACTCCGGTGCTGAAAACATCACTTTTTATACTAAAAGGATATGATCTGGTTTCACCGTATGTTACAATAAACATTCCGGGATCTTTTACAGAGGAGAAGTCAAAAATTGCATTGTCAAAGCAAAGGAACCGTCCCCATTTCACAGGAACGGCTGACATAACTTCAATTGTTTCATTTCCTCCGGTTATTTTTACAAGCCTGGCCTTGTTAAGTTTCTTTGTCTGTGGATCGAGCTCGATTATGGCCTTCTTTACCTGACCGGGATGATAACCGATCTGCGAGATAGCGATCACAGGCTCTCTTTTCCAGCCAGGTAAAACATTTGGTGTAATTGTCCATTCAACAGCATTTTCAGTAACCCCGGAAGGAATATCAGATTTAACTGAAATCCAATTTCCATAACCTGTACTTCTATTATCTGTCACAAAGGTTTAAACTCTTAAGATTGTATTTCAAACTCCAATAAGAAATGCAGTTTTTCATTTATTAATATCTATTCCATTCTTTAAGAATATTTTTATTATTTTAATGGTCCAATTTTAGACTTTCTATTTGTCTTCAGTTATAAATTATGACATAAATTATTCCCCATGAACAAAGAAAACAAGAAACCCAGGAATATCTCAGTTGGATTAAACAGGCGCGACTTCCTTGTTGGAACAGGCTTACTTGGAATAGCGAATGTGACCGGAACAGCGCCAGGATTATTAACGGGAAAGGCGGGAGCACAAAGTACATCCGTTTTCAACGTGTGTGATTCAGGCGCTAAAGGAGACGGGGAAACGTCGGACACGGATGCTATCCAGAAAGCACTGGATGCAGCCGGAGCTGTAAGCGGCACTGTTTATTTCCCTGCAGGAAGATATCTTTGCCACAACCTCAAGGTTCACCAGCATACTACTGTAATTGCAGAACCACAGTGGGGATACCGGGGAGATGCCGGCGCAATGTTAATCCTGGATTCAGACGAAGCTGACTGTCTTCTGGACATTACGGGAGCATTTGGTGTTCATTTAAGGGGACTTTTCCTCCAGGGGAGACGGGACGCTAAAAAAGCTATTCATGGCATTTTCCTCAATAATGACGAAAAATACAGTACAAAAGAAGATTCGATCGTCATTGATGATTGTAAGATTGCAGGATTCTCCGGCCACGGTGTAAATCTGCTTCGGATCTGGTTGTTTATCATCCGGCACAGTATAATGCAGGGGAACAAGGGTTGTGGTGTTCAGATAACCGGCTGGGACGGTTTCGTGACGGACAACCAGTTTTCCGGTAACGGAAGTCATGGGTTCGGCTGTGATGGTGTGGGAGCAACAATCATGTTCACCGCAAACCGGGTTGAATGGAACAAAGGATATGGACTGTACCTGTACGCAGGTGATGCCTGGAACGTGACAGGTAATTGCTTTGACCGGAACTGGGGCGCCGGAATTTGTGCATTAAAAATGCGTACAACCACTATCACAGGTAACGTTTTCAGAAGGTGCGGTAAAGACAGCAATCTGCTGACCGAAGGTGAACACTCATGTCATACCCGGCTGGAGGAATGCAGCGGATTAACGTTCGTTTCCAATACCTTTGCGGCCGGGCGAGATGATGGCGGAAAGGGAAAATATACACCGCAGGTTGGATTCATTCTCCGCAAACTAAGCCATTCGGTAATCTCTAACAACACACTGTATCGCGGATTCATGGATAAGATGGTCATTGACCTCGGAGAGCATGGAGACGATTATATTTTCGTTAACAATGTTGGCTGTCCGATGGAATAATTAAGAAATATTATACCTGTTACCCAACCCGGAACCGGATTTTGAATCAGATAAGAGCGATGGCTCTGGAATGTTTGCAACGTTCTCATTATTATGCTAAATAGCCAGGCATAATGAAATTGGTTTTCAAATAAAAAGTTCCGGGAACTGATTCAGAGGGCTGTCAGTTATTAGTCCCCTTAAATACCTTAATAACCCCTGGGAGAACTGATAGAGGCTCCTATTCTATTAAACCAGCACTCTGTTTTCATTATATCAAATGTTTGAAAATAGTACCTCCATTGGCCTTATGGTAATAGAGGCCAATGCTATGTTAATTGTAAATTAAATGAATTATGTTTAGAGCAAGAAGAAGATATAGTCATTATAAATATTGCGGATTTGAGATTGCGGATTAAAAGTCAAAAGAAGCACGCAAAAAGAAAAATTAAAGAATTGTTATTATTAGAGAATAATTATTATTTACTAATTGTTCTTATTTGAGAATTATTCTTATTTGAGAATGTTTCTTATTTGAGAATTGTTCTTGTTTGAGAATTATTCTTGTTTGAGAATGTTTCTTGTTTGAGAATGTTTCTTATTTGAGTATTATTCTTATTTGAGAATTATTCTTATTTGAGAATGTTTCTTATTTAATAATTGTTATTATTTGATAATCATTATTATTTGATACTTGTTCTTATTTGAGAATTATTCTTATTTGAGAATTATTCTTATTTGAGTATTATTCTTATTTGAGAATTATTCTTATTTGATAATTGTTCTTATTCGATAATTGTTCTTATTTGATAATTGTTCTTATTTGAGTATATTTCTTATTTGATAATGTTTCTTATTTAATAATTGCTATTATTTGATAATCATTATTATT
>CAYPKL010000249.1:0-5291 GCA_964411285.1 uncultured Rikenellaceae bacterium | reverse complement strand
CTGTGCCTCAGTTGTGATCCGCGATCTTGCCGGAATTCCAAGATGACCTCCTCCCATCCCGATGGCTATCAGGTCCTTTCTCCACCAATCTACCTCATCCCCAAACCCCTTCCACCACAATCGCCTCATCCCCAAACCCCTTCTCCTGAAAGAGAAGGGGCTTTAAAACCGTTACAGTTTTTAGCCCCACTCACCTGGGAGAGGGATTGGGGTGAGGGGAGTATTCTAGTCATTTATTTCTTTTAAAGATGAAATAAAACGGGATTCCAACCAGAACCGTTAACAATGCTATTGATGATTCAAGAGGTCTTTCGAGGAATGACAGAACAAGGATAAGGGTTCCTGCCATCAAATAAATTATTTGAATAACCGGGAATCCCTTTAATCTGTAAGCCGCAGGATTAGTTCTCCTTAATTTCCAAATTCCTGTTACCGTCAGAAGCGGAAAGATCCCAAGCGCAAACCCCATATATGTAAGTACTTGCTCGAATGTTCCCGACAAAACAAGGATTATTGCTATCAGACACTGCAGCAGAATAGAATTTGAAGGGACCTGGAATTTCTTATGAATTTTTGCAGCCGGTTTGAAGAAAAGTCCATCTTTGGCCATTGAATAATAAACCCTTGGGCCGATAATTATAAATGCACTTAGCGATGAGAATAGCGCAAAAGCAATAAGGATCGAAAACAGTACTTCAGCTGATTTACCGAAAAGATTTCCCATTGCAAGTCCTCCCACAGAAATGACGCCCTTCATTTCTTCAGGACTAATTCCATAAATATATAGCGCATTGAGCCCCAGGTAAAGCATTATTACAATTCCGGTTCCGTAGATAAGTGACCGCGGGAGAAATTTAACGGGATTTTTAATTTCAGCACCCAGGTAGGTTGAGGCATTCCATCCGCTATAGGCAAACATAATCCACATCAGCGAAAGCCCGACCGTTTTCCAGCCCTCAAGACCGGAGGGAATATTTACTCTCCCCGAAAAGTTTGAAAAATCCCCGTTACCTGATGAAAAACCAGCTGTTAATAAAATAACAATAAGGATAACTTTCAGGAGTGTAAGAACATTCTGGATCCTGGCGCCATATTTAATTCCCCTGTAATGAACAAACGTGAATATCAGAATTACAATCACAGCAAGAAGTTTCTTTGTAAGTTCAGGCCCCATTATGCCTGAACTATGAAGCCACAGAGGTAATCCGGGGATTGCTCTTGCGAAATATTCACTGAATCCCAGAGCTGAAGCTGCTATCGGCGCTGAAAAACCTACAATAAATGAAACCCATCCGCTCAGGAAACCAAAAACAGGATGATATAATTTTGACAGAAAAAGATACTCGCCTCCTGCACCGGGCATTGCAGCACCCAACTCACTGTAAGAGAAAGCGCCGCACATCGCAATAATACCTCCTGCAGCCCATAAAACCAACATCAGAACCGGATTGTTCAATCCCGACATTAATAGTCCCGAGGTTGTAAATATACCTGCCCCTATCATGTTTGCTATAACGATGTTGGTAGCAGGGAACAATCCAAGTTTCCTTTGCAGTTTCTCTTCAGGCATCTGCAGAAGATTTTTTTCAGATAATCATTACGAAACCTTTTCAAAGCTATGAATAAATCACTCTTCATGACCTTTGAAAATGTTAAAACTACTGATTAAATGAATTGCCGGAAAGGATACTTTTAATATCTTTCCGGATCGGAATATTAATATCAAAAATGCAGGGCAAATTAGCCATAAAGTCTGAAATTCTGATAATTACAGCTCTTGCCATTTTCAACGTGGTTATTCATCTGGTCTTTTCATATAACCTTGAATATCACCGCGACGAGCTTCTTTACTTTTCATTGGGTCAGCACCCTGCTTTTGGATACGCAACAGTACCTCCCATGATTGGATGGGTTGCCTGGATAATGCAGAATATCTTTGGGAATTCACTTTTTGCAGTCAGATTTTTTCCTGCTTTATTAAGCGGAGTGATGGTTTTTCTGATTGCAGCACTGACAAAAGAACTCGGAGGTTCAGGCTATGCAAGGATCCTGGCAGCAACAGGAATCATGTTGTCAATATCCGGCCTCAGGACTTTCCTTTTATTCCAGCCTGTTCATATTGATCTGATTCTATGGACGCTTTCTCTTTTTCTCGTGGTGAAGTATATAAACACCACCTCGGGAAAATACCTGATTCTTTTGGGAATTGCATTAGGCCTGGCACTACTGAATAAATATCTGATCGGGGTATTGGTCTTTTCGTTCCTGATAATTATTCCATTTACAAAATACAGGACCCTTTTCATTAACAGGTATTTCTGGTATGGCGTACTCGCCGGTACCCTGGTATTTATTCCTAATCTGATCTGGCAGGCTGTAAACAGCTTTCCCGTAATAAATCATATGAAAGAACTTAAGGAGACCCAGCTGGTCAATGTTGATCAGGCTGCTTTTCTTTTGGAACAACTTATTATCCCTGCTGCAGCATCGTTACTTACAGTCGCAGGGCTTATTTATTTACTGATAAGTGAGAAAGCAGTAAAATTCCGGTTTCTCGGATTGGTAATAATAGGAGTAATTATCATAATCATGCTGTTGCATGGGAAAAACTATTATACCCAGGGTATTTTCCCGTTTCTGATTGCGGCAGGTGCAGTATTTTGGGAAAAAGTGCTCAGAAAAACATGGATGAAAGCATCAATGATCATGCTCCTGATAATTCTCACTCTTCCGATACTGCCGATTGGGATTCCTGTTTATGGAACCAGCCGGCTTATAAAATATTTCAGCGATATCGGAACCAGGTACGGGATGGATTTTATATGCCGTTTTGAAGATAATTCAATTCACTCCCTGCCACAGGATTATGCCGATATGCTGGGTTGGGAAGAACTCGCGCTGATTGCAAATGAAGCCTGGCAGATGGTCCCTGATAAAAAAGCTGCTTTCATTTATTGCGAAAATTATGGTCAGGCCGGGGCAATAACAGTTATAGGAAAAAAATACGGA
This sequence comes from uncultured Rikenellaceae bacterium, assembly GCA_964411285.1. GTDB lineage: Bacteria > Bacteroidota > Bacteroidia > Bacteroidales > VadinHA17 > LD21. The sequence goes on along the minus strand of CAYPKL010000249.1, from coordinate 2,282 downwards.
TTGCCCGAAGCGGTGTGTTTCAACGAAAGTTTCCGGTACTGGTTTCCGGCAAAATTTGATCCTGATATTTCATCAGTGGTTTATATAAATGATGAACCCGGAGAAGATGTCACACAGCTTTTCAGAAAAATTACCAAAGTCGGAAGCATTTCCAATCCTGATGCCAGGGAACTAGGCACATCCGTCTATCTTTGTCAGGATCCCGTTGACAGCTTTAATGAATTCTGGGAGCAGAGAATAAAACAAATCAATTAGAAAATTGTTAGCTGTTTGTCCTATTGATTCTCGTCAATTGGTTTTATCTTTGAATGAAGAAATAGATTTAGTAATTAAACTCTTTTATATGAATTTCTCAGATTTCATAACACATAATGGCAAGCGGATCAGCAGGGAACATTTTGTTCATCTTGTCCAGGTTTCAAAATCAGACGGAAAGATCAACCCTTCTGAACTGGAGCTGCTCCATAAGGAGGGAAGAAAATTCGGACTGACTGATCCGGAAATAGACAAGCTGATTCAGCATGAGATCAAAAATAATTATGATCCCCCCTACAGCCTGCAGGATAAATTCGATCAGATGTACAATATAGTTGAAATGATACTGGCAGACGATAAAATAACTGAAGGGGAAAGAAAATTAATAAACAAGTATGCTATTGAAGCCGGCTTCACCGACAAGACAATACCGAAACTGGTCGACCTTCTTACTAAAGGCATTGAAGATGGTAAAGATGAAGAGACCCTCCTGAATGAATTCAAAAAGAAACATCTTTTTGCCGACTGAACCAGTTTTTATTTTTTATCTGCAATTATTGACTCGTCTTTAAAAATTGTCTAACTTGTAAAGATAATTACCTGATCTTTAACAAAACAAGTTAGAAAATGAGAATCCTTATTACCGGGTTAATCGTGTTTGTTATCTGGTCATTCTTCTCAACATGGCTTTATACAGATGTATTAAGACATGCTGCCAGGAAGCCGGTAACAGTGCAGACAATTCCCGAACCTCAGAACAATGTGGCAGACTCTTTAGCAAAGATCTATGCCTTAATGCCAAAAGACCTCATGATCTGTTTTGGGTTTGATAAAGCCAAACTCACTCCTGATCCGCAATTTGAATCAGGGCTCGCTGAATTTAAAAGCTGGCTCGATAAATATCCGGGATCAACGCTTCTGGTTACCGGATATACCGATCTCGTCGGAGAAAATGATTATAACCAGAAACTCGGACTCGAACGGGCCCGGGCTATGCAGGAATATCTTGAAAGTAAAGGATTTCCTGCTGCCCGGATGATTGTCAGCTCGAAAGGAGAGGAGGACCCGGTTGCAGGTTATATTACATCCGAAGAACGGGCAAAAAACAGAAGAACAGTAATTTCAATTAAAAAATAATATTATGGGATCATTTATAATACTTCAAGTCATGTCAGTGACTGCTGCAGTTATTTTAATTGTTGCGTTGCTGCTGGTAGCCGGACTGATAGGTTATCTTACAGCCTGGTTCTATGCCAAATCGGTTTATACACCGATAATCAAAGGCCTTGAAAATGATAAAGCCGAATTGAAAAGAGAGGTTTCAGGATTAAAGGATGATATAAGCAAACTCGAAACGAAAGTCATAAAACTGAATGATAAGATCGGGGAGCTTGAAAAAGAGATAGCAGATAAGGAAAAGGATATCTCTGACAAAGTCAATGAGATCCGCGACCTGAAAAAGAAGATCAAGGAATAAAAACTATAGTATAATTTCAGGGAAATCAATTGACCACGGAGACCACGGAGTAACATGGAATGAAAAATAGGACACTCCATGATACTCCGTGTAACCCGTGGTGAGAAAACAAACCTTATGTTTCAGTCCTCAATTTCTGAATGATACTCCTGCAGCGACTTCACTTTATATGCCCCGTTCTGCCTCTCCTTTATGCCCTTGGTTGCAGCAAGCGCTGCAGATGTTGTGGTGATGTAGGGTATCTTATACCTGATCGCATTCTTCCTGATATATGAATCATCATATTCACTGAGCCTGCCTGCAGGTGTATTTACCACCAGATCTATCTCCTTGTTCTTAATGGCATCAACAATGTTGGGACGTCCCTGGTGGACCTTAAGGATAAGTGTTGCCGGAATTCCATTGGTTTCCAAAAAGGTTTTCGTGCCTCCTGTGGAAAGTATTGTGAACCCCATATCCCTGAAGTTTAAGGCTGCCTCCAGAATTCTGTTTTTGTCGCGGTCAGCTATTGTTATCAATACAGTTCCTTTTGCAGGCAATGGTGATTGGG
>CAYPKL010000248.1:0-4743 GCA_964411285.1 uncultured Rikenellaceae bacterium | reverse complement strand
GGATTTTTTATTTTCAGTTTATTACACCCAAATCAGTTTTTTTGTCACTATATTTTTACTATTTTTCGGCCCGGAAATATAAAAGACAATAATGTCATCAGGGAAAAAAGCGGTTCTGTTTATCTTACTCATACTTATAGCTGATCAGATCCTGAAAATATGGGTTAAAACCCATATGATGATCGGACAGGAAATCCCCCTTTTTGGAGATTGGGGCAGGCTGCACTTCATAGAGAACAACGGAATGGCTTTTGGGATGGAAATGGGTGGAAAAACAGGCAAGCTGATTTTGAGCTCATTCAGAATAGTTGCGATTGTTGCTATTGGCTGGTTTCTTAACAGCCTTATAAAGAAGAAATTAAATCTTGGCCTTATTATTTCTGTAAGTGCAATACTTGCAGGAGCCATTGGTAATCTGATAGATAGTGCGTTTTATGGAGTAATCTTCAGTGAAAGTTACAGCCAGCCGGCAATATTGTTCCCTCCCGGAGGTGGTTATTCATCATTCCTCCTGGGCAGAGTTGTTGATATGTTTTATTTTCCTGTATTAGATACGCAATGGCCTGCCTGGTCACCTTTCAGACCCGGAGAATCTTTAATATTCTTCCGGCCCGTATTCAATATAGCTGATTCTGCAATAACCTGCGGAGTGCTGACAATAATACTTTTTCAGAAAAAACTGTTCAAAGATCTGGATTAATCCTGTTCACTTTATAGAACGATCCGGGGAGATCTGTTTATTTGCAGCAATCTCCAATACATGACAGAATACTGGTCAGCTTTTCATGTTTAAGGAAATAATATGTATTCTTGCCATCCCTGCGGGATCCTAAAACACCTTTGTCCTTAAGAATTCCAAGATGATGAGATGCTGTCGACTGTTCAATGGCTAGCAGTTTATGTATTTCTGTAACAGTTTTATTTTGGTTTTGCTCAAGACAACTGACAATTGAAATTCTTATCGGATGTGCAATTGCCTTAAGCATACTTGATGCCCTTTCAAGATCTTCCGGATTTAGCTTATTTATTTCCATTAATCGCGTATTTCTAAAAACAAATATATAATTTTTGGGTTAAGTATTTACAGGTCATTTCTAAAACATAGTTAACCAGGTTTGTTACAGACCTTAAAATTATTTAAAATCCGATAACCCTGAATTGTAATTGATATTATTAAATAATTGATTTACAGGCACAATAATTATTACTCCCGTGGAATCCCCAGTCATAATTTATCATATATTTGAATTAAATAAAAATTTATGCCCGACCTGAAGGATATCAGCAAGCCTGTTAAAGAGGAGATGGCTCTTTTTGAGGCCTATTTTGCAAAAACCATGCAAAGCGATATTCCTCTTCTGAAGATAATACTTAACTATATTTTCAGACGTAAAGGCAAGCAGATGAGACCTCTTCTGGTTTTTCTTTCATCAAAACTTAACGGAGAAATTTCCGAATCCACATATATTGCAGCTACTTTCATTGAACTTCTACATACAGCATCAATAGTTCACGACGATGTTGTTGATGATTCAGAAGTAAGGCGCGGCGCTCTTTCAGTCAATGCCCTCTGGAATTCAAAAATTGCAGTTCTGGTAGGTGATTATATGCTTTCCAAGGGGTTATTGATAAGTATTCAGAAGAATCGCCTCGATATGCTTGAAATTATATCTGAGGCTGTTCAATCAATGAGTAAAGGAGAGCTGCTTCAACTCCAAAAGTCAAGGAAATTAAATATCAGTGAGGAGGACTATTTCCGGATAATCAAAAGTAAGACCGCGGCACTCATTGCTGCATGTACTTCCTGCGGAGCCAAAGCAGCTACGGATAATGCTTCAACAATTAAGCTGATGAAAGATTTTGGAGAAAACATAGGAATTGCCTTTCAGATCCGTGACGATATCTTTGATTATGAACCCAATGGCCTGACAGGTAAGCCTCACGGGAATGACATAAGGGAGAAGAAAATCACCCTTCCGTTAATCTTAGCCCTCAACCGGTCAACCCTGGCAAAAAAACAGCACATCCTCAGAGTGGTTGGAAAAAATAAAAAAACCCGGGCTGACATTAATGAAGTAATTGACTTCGTTTCCAGCTACAATGGAATAGAATCTGCAACAATTAAAATGAATTACTACCGCGATCAGGCCCTGGCAATCCTGGATACTTATCCGGATTCGGAAGCAAAGGAATCTTTGAGGGATTTCGTTTACTATACAGCTTCCAGGAATAAATAATCAGATGACTTAAGCAACCTCCAGATCTACTTTGGTTACTTTTTTCAAATCCTTTTCATAATACCTCGATCCGAGGTAAAATAAAATAGCTCCAATTACAAGTACAAATGGTAAAACGGCTAATGCTGTTTTAATATTTGTTTTATCATAGATCTGACCGACAACGATCGGAGCCATCGATGCTCCCAATAGATTCTGAACAACAACAGCAATTGCATATGAGGTTGCTCTTAAGCCCGGGTGAATCACATCCTGGGTAACTGAAGTGGCGCCTGAAATAAAAATAAAAATTGCAATGCCAAGGGCCAGAAAAAGAACGTACTGGATAACGCCTTTGAAAATATACAGCGCGGCAAACAACAGGATTGCTGAGATCAGCGTGGAGATGGCCGGAAGGAGCAATCTGGCATTAAATTGTGTCTTGCGCCATTTGTCCGTCAGAATACCACCCAGTGGCGCACCCACAAGAGCCATAATCATTACGGAGCTGGCCATAATTCCGGCTTTTTCCTGAGGCAGGCTTCTTTCAAGCTGAAAATATGTGGACAACCATGTTATAAGAGATGTTGTTACAAAGACAACTGCAGTAATTCCAAAGTAAGTGTAAATTATTGATGGCTTGGACAGGAATTCTTTTACCATATCCTTCTTTTCCATTTTTATCTTATGGTTAGCCTTGTCAACAAATGATAGGTCAACAGTTTTATAATCTTTCACAAAAAGAAAGAGGATTGCGACAATCAGGCCTGGGAATGCAACGAGCCCGAAAGCATGCTTCCATCCCAGTTTTGCAGCAATAATTCCTCCCAGAAGAACTCCTATGGCTGTTCCCAGGGGAATTGAAGCATTCCACAACCCCATCATTCGGGAACGTTTTTCTATCGGATAGAGACCTGAGATCATTGCACTTCCCCCCGGTGCATATCCAGCTTCGCCAACACCAATCAGAAGGCGTGCCATGAACAGCTGGACAAAATTACCTGTCAAGGCGCAGAGCGCTGTTGCAACGCTCCACATAATTGCCATTATTCCAATGGTTTTCGTCCGGCTCCAACGGTCAACGAGAAGTGACACTGGAAAAGTCAGGAGTACAATTGCCCAATAAACAGCCGAAACAAGCATGCCGCTCTGGGTGTGTGAAATTCCCCAGTCTCTTTCTATCGATGTAAACATTGATGTAATTATTGTTCTGTCGATATAATCAAACATATACAACAGGAACAGAAGTACAAATACGTAGTTTGAATACCTTTTTGAAAAAAGATACCCGCTGTTATCACCTGATTTTTTCATTCAAATATTAATTTGTTAAGTTTTTGTCCATTTAACGGATCGATCGGATCCTACATGATTATTCCTTTTCTTATTGCGTAATTCTGTGAATTAAGATTCCAGGCTGATTTATCAGGATAACCAATTACCAAGTAAATAAAAATTACTGCTTGTTGAGTTATTTATCGTAATTTTAAGTCTTTATACTTACTAAAATCGAAGCACCTTGAGCTAATTTTCAATTATCAACAATTTAAAGAACAGCACATGACAACTTTAAAACAAATAGAGGAATTTTTAAGCTCTGAACCCCTGGCACTTGTAGGTGTTAGCAGGAATCCGAGGAAATTTGGTTTTACAGCTTTCAGGGAACTGACAGAAAAAGGAATGAATGTGATTCCGGTAAATCCTTACGCCGACAAGATTCATGGTGCCGATGTTTTCCACGATATTAAAAGTCTGCCCGGTTCTGTCAAAGGGCTTATTATTATGACAAAAAAGGAACAGACTGCCGGTGTTATAAGGGAAGCAAAGGCAAAAGGTATCAGACAAATTTGGATACAGCAGTCTTCTGACAACAAAGAAGCATTGAAAGAGCTCGAAGGATCGGGAATAAACTTAATTACAGGGCAGTGCATACTAATGCATTACAAGCCCAATAGTATTCACAGGTTCCATGGCAGGCTGAAAAAATTTTTCGGCCGTTTTCCAAAATAAGTTAAGGTTATAACATGAAATAACACAATTACATTGAAAGAATCTCTTAAAACTGAAAATAAGGGATCAGACTATATATTCAGCCTGGAATTCCTTGTGCGCGATTATGAATGTGATGTCCAGGGAGTCGTCAATAATGCGAATTATCAGCATTATCTTGAGCATGCAAGGCATGAATTCATGATTTCCAGAGGCATCAGCTTCTTTGAACTCCATGAGCAGGGGCTGGATCTGATTGTCACAAAAGCCGAAATTGAATATAAATTTCCTCTTAAAAGCCGCGACAGGTTTGCTGTAAGAGTAAACCTGCGCAAAGAAGGAAATGTCCGCCTTATATTTCTCCAGGATATTTTCAGGCTTCCCGATGAGAAACTGATTGTCCGGGCAAGAATAACAGGAGCAGCGGTAATAAAAGGCCGGCCGGTATTTCCGGGTAATGATTTACTGACAAAACTGGGGTTGGACTAAAATAAGGATTGCTTCACCTGAGAGAGAGCCTGTGATATCTCCCCCTCGC